>JBDTAT010000776.1:0-9548 GCA_039924505.1 Bryobacteraceae bacterium | reverse complement strand
CAACTCTTGTGCCCCGCCGGGCGACACGCGGAACCCGGTCATCACCTCGTCGAAGATCAGCAGCGCGCCGTGCCGCGCCGTCAACTCCCGCAGCGCTTCGAGAAATCCGGGGGCCGGCGGCACGCAGCCCATGTTGCCCGCCACCGGTTCCACAATCGCCGCGGCAATTCGATCGCCGCGCCCTGCGAATGTGCGCTCCACCGCCGCAATCGAATTGAACGGGAGAGCGATCGTCGTATCCGCGAAAGCTTTCGGGACGCCGGCTGTGTCGGCAATTCCCAGCGTCGCGATGCCCGATCCGGCCTTCACCAGCAGCGAATCGACGTGCCCGTGGTAGCAGCCCTCGAACTTCACCGTCAGGTCGCGTCCGGTAAAGCCGCGCGCCAGACGCAGCGAGCTCATCGCCGCCTCGGTGCCGGAATTGACCAGCCGCACCATTTCCATAGACGGCACAATCTTGCGGATCAGCGCCGCCAATTCCACCTCGCGTCCGGTCGGCGCGCCGAAGCTGGTGCCGGTTTCGAGAACCTCGCGCAACGCGTCAACGACCACTTGCGGACGGTGCCCTAAAATCAGCGGACCCCAGGAGCAGACGTAGTCGATGAACTCATTTCCATCCACGTCGAAAATGTGCGATCCCTGGCCGCGCGCAATGAAGGGTGGAGCGCCGCCCACGCCGCGAAACGCCCGCACCGGCGAATTCACGCCGCCCGGTATCAGCGCCTGCGCGCGCGCAAACAGCGCCGCGGATTTTTCCTGGTTCATATCTTTCCCCGCGCACAACGGAGCGCTACGCGCCCTGTGCGCTGCCTTTTCCCGGCGCACAACGGAGCGCCACGCGCCCTGTGCGCTTGCTTCATTCAGATTTGGGATTCCTGCGGGATCAACTTGTGCAGGAAGAAATTCATCACGATCTCAAGCAATGTCCCATTCAGGTTTTTGAGCAGCCGGCCCTTCAATCCCAGATAGGGCTGCGTGCCGGCAAACATGTCCTGCATCAGATCGCGGAAGCGCGGGCTGCGGCGCAGGAACTGAATCATGCGCGCCGGAACGTTGCTGAATAAAAACTGTCCGAGGAACACGCGTTTGGCCAGCGTCGCGCTAAACTCCAGATCGGCCGCGAAATCGTGCGCGAGCAGCGCCCGGTAGGCGTTCGACGTCTCCATCATCGGATGCGACAGCAGCACCTCGCTCGCCAGATCGCCCGACCGCATCGCGTAGTACAAGCCTTCGCCGGTGACCGGGTCCACCAGACCGCCGGCATCGCCCACCGCCAGCCAACCGTCGCCCGCGATGCGATTGTTCCGCCAAGCGCGCGTCTCAAGCGACGGGAGCACGTGGCTATAAAACGCGGAGCCCTTCCACGCGATGGAACGCTCCGTCATGTAGGCCTCCAGGCGCGCCCGCAGCGATTGCGCCGGCTCGCCCTTTCCGCAAATGCCAACGGAGAGATGCCCGCAGCGCGGGAACACCCAGATATAGCCCTCAAGCTGCGGGAGAAACTGAATGTCGATGTGGTTCTGCTCGCTCGGAACGTAATAGCCGAGCGCGTACATGGTGTCGGCCGCGGTCCATTGCGTGCCTACGTCGCGCAGCGGATTGCGCGCGCCGGTGGCGACAATGCAGAAGTCCGCTTCGGCCACGCCGCGCCGCGTCTTCACAGCCCAGCCGGAGCTTCTGCGCTCCAAACCGGTGACGCGAATCTGCTCCAGTTCCGCGCCGGCCTGTTCGGCGCGCTCGAGCAACATGCGATTCAGATCCATGCGCGAATAGATGACCAAGGGCTGCGTCAGCGCCATCTTTACCTCGCCGGCGCGGGGCGCCGCAAGAAAAGTTTCGGTGACCAGTTTCTTCGGCTTGTCGTTGTCGATCAAAAACGGATATTGATGATATGCCTTGTAGGTGAGGCCGCCGCCGCAGGGCTTTTCCCAGGCCAGTTTTTCGTCGAAGACCAGGGTCTTCAGGCCGGCGCGCGCCAACCGCTCGGCCGCAAACGCGCCCGCCGGACCGCCTCCCAGGATGGCCACGCTCCGCATGATTTTTCCCGCGCACAACGGAGCGCTCCGCGCCCTGTGCGCTTCCTCCTTATTTTTGCGGTCCCGCCGCGCCGCTTCCGTCAATCGATGGATGTCCCGGCGGCAGCGCCTGCGGGTTGGGCGGCAATCCGCCCGCACCATGCGCGCTCCCCGCCGTATCGGAACGGCCCTTCACTACCCACCGGTCGCCCTTGCGCTCCAGCGCGTAGTTCATCTGCATACCCTCGCCCATGCCTTTGGGCTTGAAATACACGGTGGCGCGCGCTTGGCTTTTTTCAAACGATACCGATGTCACACTTATATCCATCGAGGTCAGGTCGAGACCAATCTGCGAATTCCGCTGCGTCAGGTAGTCCATCACGCCCTGCCGCACTGCGTCCGCATTCTGAATATTCTTACCACATCCGGCCGCCAGAAACACTGCGGCCAGCAAACCCATCGTCCATTTCACATACCGATTATACTCGTGGCGCGGGCGGCGACGCCGGCCGGAAGCTTTTCACCTCGCGGCGCAAACGGGGCGTCTGTCGCGAAATAACCTATCCATTTCCCGCGTACCGCTTGCCTGCGCGCGGCTCTCCAGAAACCGCTACCGAGCCGCGACCGCGAGGGAGCGGTTGGTATGGTTATTTCGTAATAAAACCTTAATATGCCAGGATAAAGCGCACAGGGCGCACAGCGCTCCGTTGTGCGCGTCAAAAAAAGCGCACAGGGCGCGCAGCGCTCCGTGGTGCGCATTAAGAAAAGCGCACAGGGCGCGGAGCGCTCCGTTAGGCGCATTAAGAAAGGCGCACAGGGCGCGGAGCGCTCCGTTGGGCGCATTAAGAAAAGAAAAGCCGCACCGGAGGCAGCGCGCCGAGGCTGCTGAATGGCGTCCACTCCCGATGCGGTTCGCCCAAGTTGGGCTAGGACCTGGCGTCAGGCTTGCCTGGAAGAAACGAACGGTAATCGCTCCTGGTGAAGCCCGCGTCCAAACATTGCAACACCAGAAACGCCAGGCAGGTTCTGAAACCGCTGATCCGGGGAAGATCGTATAAGTCCGCGCACAACGAAGTCATTCCAAAAAAACCCCTCTGTTGCAACCTGCCGAACGGACGAAGAAGCGGTTAAAAATCCAACACCGGCTCCCGCAAGCACGCTGATTACCAGCCACTCGCTTCACCCGTTCCGCACGTTGCGAACAGAGGGCAGGTTGTCAAAAGTACTTCATCAATTCGAGAATCCTTCCGGCAATTGGGTTACCATGTGCATGCCCGGCAAATGTCCGGCAAACACCCGCCAAATGATTGACACGGCGCATTACGTCCATTCGGGATACCGGTCCCGGTGAGGCGCTGCTCCGGGGCGGTGTGTCGGTATGACACAATTGGGGCGTGACTTGGAAACCGGCGGTCGCCGCCGTTCTGGCGGTGGTGGCGGCCGCGGCGGCGAGCGGCCAAATCAATGGAGGCGGCGAAGACGACTTCCACGTCTATACCGAAGCGCCCCGCCTGTTTCTACGCCCGCAACGGCTCCGGTTGCTGCGGCGTGAACGGGAGCGCCAGTCCATCCGCTGGCAGCAGTTTCAACTCCTGATGGCCGGCAAGGCTCGGATGCCGGAGCCTGCGTTCGCCGGGGCGCTGTACTATCAAATCACCGGAGACGAATCCTACGGACGCCGCGCGATTGCCTGGGCGCTCGATACGCGCGCGCGCGATCTGCGGGAGCTGGCCCTGGTGGCCGACTGGTGCGGGAAACTACTGAAGCCGGCCGAGGCGCAGGCGCTCGACCGCAAGCTGGAACAGGGCTTGGCGTCGACCGGTCACGCCGGCTCCGTCGCGGTCGTGCGGTCCCGCGTGCTCGCCGCCATCGCGCTGGCCGACCGCAACCCGCAGTTGAGCGAGGCCGTGCTGCGCCAGACGGTCGCCGCCTGGTGGCGCGGCCGCATCGCGCCGGCAATGGAGGCCGGTGGCGACCCCGTTCCCCGCGACCAGATGTTCGCCCTGCTCGAACTCCTTCACGCCATCCGCGACAACTTGAATATTGAATTGCGCGAGGATGCGGCCGGCTACTTCAAGCATCTGCCAACCTGCTTAATGCTGAGCCACTATCCGGCCCCCTATCCGGCCGCGGAAAATCTTTACCGTATTCCCGCCAACGAGGTCGCCGGTGAGCCGGATCTGGAAAAGGCGGCGCTATCGCGCGCGGCCGGATTGGCGTTGGTCGCCTATGACACGAATGCGCTGGAGAACCAATACCTGCAAGGCTGGTTGATCCAGGACCGGTACCTGCTGCGCAGCGCGTTCGGCGCCGCCTACGAATTTCTCTGGGCGAATCCCTATCAGCCCGGGCTGACCTATTACCACGTCCCGCTGTTTTTCCACGATGCCCCCAGCGGCCGCCTGTTTGTCCGTTCGAGCTGGGACGACGACGCAACCTGGTTCGGCGTCTTCGACGGTCACCGTCAGCTTTTCGCCGATGGCAAAGTGCGCGAACTTGGCCGCACCGGGGAGGTCCGCCTCGGCGCGTCGATCGTGATTCCGGCTGTGTCTCCCATGCGCTTCACCCTCGACGGCCAGGAGCCGGAGACCGTCTACGTGGTCGGGCTAAAGCCGCGCGCCCCGTACGACATCGAGGTAGACGATGAGGAGATGTGCGAGCAGCCCGCCGACGCCGCCGGCACGCTCGAATTAAATATAACGGCCGCCAGCGCCAATACCGGCGTGCGGATTCAGGCGCGCTGACCACCCCAATCGCCTACCGAGCCGCGACCGCCAGGGAGCGGTTGCTGAGGCGTTGGCAAATGTCCACGCGCCCTCAGCGCACGCAAAAAGCGCCTCGAACCTCCGCGAATCGTAACCGAGCCGCGACCGCGAGGGAGCGGTTGCCGAGGGCATTCTAGCGCCCCGCTTTGGTTCCGGCTACACCGGGTCCGGGAGCGGTTGCCGAGGCTGTTTCGTGACGAGCCGCAGCCGGTTCCAACCAGGCGCGCTCGCGTCCCGAAAGGCCCATCCGAGCCGCGTGCGTACAGTAAGCAGACGGTTGCCCGATTCGCACCGAATCCCACTGTCTTAGACCTAGGAACAATTTCGCGCCGCACCCCGTCTTCCCCGGGCCGCATGCCGGACTGCGCCAGCCCGCTAGCCGGCCTTCGCCTCGCGCAAAAATTGTGCGGCTTCCTCCGGCGGAGTTGGATTGATATAAAAGCCCGTACCCCATTCAAAGCCGGCCACCCGCGTCAGCTTCGGAATAATTTCCAGGTGCCAGTGATAGTGCGCCATGCTGGGTTCCTGCACCGGCGCGGTGTGGATCACGAAATTGTAGGGTGGATTCTCCAGCACTTTTTCCAGCTTGCGGATGGTGGTCCGCACCGCCGCTGCAAACTTCTGCATGGTGGCGGCGTTGGTCCCGTCGAAATGCGAAAGGTGCTGGCGCGGGACGATCCACGTCTCAAACGGGAAGCGCGGAGCGTACGGGCAGATGACCAGCACCTGATCGGTCTCCAGCACCACGCGCGTCGCGGAGGCGCTCTCCTGCTTCAGAATGTCGCAGTAAATACAGCGCTCTTTGTACTCGTAGTAGCGGCGCGCGCTGTCGATCTCCTCTTGCACGCGTTTGGGCACCACGGGCAGCGCGATCAATTGCGAGTGCGTGTGCTCCAGCGATGCGCCGGCCGATTCGCCGTGGTTCTTGAACAACAGAATGTAGCGCAGCCGCGCGTCTTTCTTCAAATCGGCGATGCGGTCGCGAAACGCCCAGAACACATCTTCCACCGCTTTCCCGGATAGCTCGCCCAGCGACACCAAGTGCTCGGCCGATTCGATGATCACTTCATGCGCGCCGATGCCGCTCATCTTGTCGTAGATGCCATCGCCCTCGCGGTTCAACTCTCCTTCGACGCGCAGCGCCGGGAACTTGTTGGGAACCACCCGCAGCGTCCACCCGGACTCGTTCGGTTGGCCGGATTCGCGGTACGCCAGCACCTCCGGCGGCGTGCGCGCTTCGTTTCCCGGACAAAACGGGCACGTCGCGGGCGTACCCTTCTGAAGCACTCGCTCACGGGAAAAGTCCCCCGGGCGCTTGGCGCGGTCGGTGGCAATAATCACCCATCGCCCGGTGATGGGATCTTTACGAAGCTCAGGCAAAAGGTCGGCTCCTCCTGTGGGAACGGCAGACGATCATTATATCGTCCGCACGCCGCCGTTTTCGAACGGAACGTATCCTGGGCCAAGTTCGGCTAGAATACCGCAATGAGGTGCGCTGCCAGTGTTCCCGTGTTCGCGTGCTTATTCATCGCCGCCTGCGGACCTGCCGGACGGAAGCCGCTGCTACCCGTGCTTCCTCCACAGCCGCCGGCGCTGGCGCACGCCGATCGCGACGATGACAGTGAGGAACGTGAGGACGGCTACGAAGAGGCGGCCGCGTTCTATCTGCTGCAACGCGCGCCCGACGCCCGGAATCTTCCGGCCGAGCGGTACCTCGCGGCCAAAGAGAAGGTCCGGAGTATGCGGCGCTACTCGCTTCCGCTCGGACGATTTCTTGACGCAACAGCCAAGGGTCGAACGCGCGATGCCGCGCTCGGAACGTGGGCGCCGCTCGGCCCCGGCAACATCGGCGGACGCACGCGCTCCCTCGTAATCGATCCCACCAACCCCGCCATCATGTACGCCGGCGCAGTGGGCGGCGGAGTTTGGAAGACCACCGACGGCGGCGCGTCATGGCTGCCACTGACCGATCTGCTGCCGTCCATCGGCATCAGCACACTGGCGATGGACCCCGCGAATTCCAGCGTGCTCTACGCCGGCACCGGCGAGTGGTACACAACCAACAGCACGGGAAATTCCATCCGCGGCCTGGGCATCTTCAAGACCGCCGATGGCGGCGCGACGTGGACGCAACTTCCCGGCGCCGGCAATTCAAATTTCTGGTACGTGAACAAGGTCGTCGTCAGCCCGAACAATAGCAACCAGCTTTATGCGGCGACCTACGGGGGTGTCTTCGCGAGCACCGATGGCGGAGCCACCTGGGCCTTGATTCTGCGCCGCGACAGTCCCAACTCCGGCTGTCAGGATCTGGTTATCCGCAACGACCAGCCCACCGACTACCTGTTCGCGGCCTGTGGCACCGTACCGAATCCTCCGACGGCGATTTTCCGCAATGTGGACGCGGCCGGCAGCGGCCAGTGGGAGTCCGTCTTCAGCGCTCCCAACATGGCGCGGACCTCGCTGGCGCTGGCGCCGTCCAGCCAGAGTATCGTCTACGCCGTTTCCGCCACCCTGGAGCTCGGCAATTATCGTGGCGGCCTGCTGGCGGTTTATCAATCCGCCAGTAACGGAGACAGCGGCTCCTGGCAGACTCAAGTCGCGAACACCGATCCGAACCGGCTGAACACGGCGCTGTTCACCAATCCGCGCGAAATGTTCGCCGACGTCTGCTCGAACGGAACTCCGGGCTATGTGAACCAAGGCGGCTACGATAACGCGATCGCCGTCGATCCAACCAACCCCAATTCGGTTTGGGTGGGAGGCGTCGACCTGTTCCGCTCCGACGACGGCGGCGCCAATTGGGGCATCGCGGCGTTCTGGCAGGCCGGCGCGCCCCAGCTTGTTCACGCCGATAATCACGCGATTGTGTTTCACCCCAACTACGATGGCGCGTCCAATCAAACGCTCTACGCCACCGGCGACGGCGGAGTTTATGAAACCGACAATGCGCTCGCGGCCGTCGCCACCGGGCCGCTCGCGCCGTGTCCGCCCTATCCCACCAAAGTCGCCTGGAAGTCGCTCAATCACGGCTATGCGGCGACGCAGTTCTACGCCGGCGCGGTGTACCCGGGCGGCTCGTCGTATTTCGGGGGCGCGCAGGATAACGGCACGACGCGTGGCTCCGGCGCTCAGGGATCGAACCAGTGGATCAAACTACTCAGCGGCGATGGCGGCGTGGTCGCCATCGATCCGAACGACGCGAACATTGTCTACGGAGAAACCGAGTACCTCAACTTAGAAAAATCAACCAACGGCGGATTGACGTTCCAGCCGGCGACCGCCGGCATCACCGGACCCAGCAGCGATTTCCTGTTTATCGCCCCCTACGTCATGGACCCGAGCCAATCCACGCGCTTGTATCTGGGCGGCCGCAGCCTGTGGCGGTCGAACGACGGCGCGATGAGTTGGACCGCGGCCAGCGCCCCGATTCCCGCCCCCAGCGGACTCATCAGCGCCATGGCGGTTTCTCCGGCCGACCCGAATACGGTATTCTTCGGAACCTCGCTCGGTTTTATTTACAGCAGTTCCAGCGCGCTCTCGACCGATGCCACTGCCGCGTGGCCATCGTCGCAGCCGCGCTCGGGCTACGTCTCCGGCATCGCCTTCGATCCGAACAACCCGGGCGTGGCGTATGCCACCTATAGCCAGTTCAAGCAGAATCCCAGTCAGAGCCACGTCTACATGACCGCCGACGGCGGCAACACCTGGACCGGAATCGACGGATCCGGCGCCACCGGTCTGCCGGACATCCCGGTATTCTCTCTCATTGCCGACCCGCAGAATTCGTCGAACCTTTATCTGGGAACCGATATCGGAGTATTCGTCTCGCTTGACGGCGGCAATACCTGGGCGCCCGACGATAATCCGTTCGCCGATGCGGTGACCGAGACGCTGGTGCTCGACCGCTCGGCCGGCGCGGCAAATCTCTACGCGTTCACGCACGGACGTGGAGTCTGGGTGACCACGCTCCCCAACTCCGGGACCCCGTGCCAGTATCAGGTGCCGGCCACGCCGTTAGTTTTCGACGCGATCGGCGGCCAGGCGCCGGTGCCGATCGCCACTGGAGACAACTGTTCCTGGTCCGCGGTGGGATTCTCCGGACCCCTCACCGTGGTATCGCCCGCCAATGGCACGGGGCCGGGAACGGTTTCCCTGACCGCCGCGGTCAACATCTATACATTCCCAGTTGCCGGCGCAGCCAGCGTCCAGGGGCAAAAAATTACCATGACCCAACGCGCCGCGCTGGTGGCCGCGAACAACGACCGGACCGGAAACCCGCAACGCATTTTTGGCCTGCCCTACGTTGGCATTGAGGACACGCGCAGCGACACCCAGGACCCGGGCGACCCAACGCATTCCTGCACCGGGTCGGCGGATTTCAAAACCGTATGGTGGACCGTCACCGCGCCCTCCACCGGCACGATGAACCTGACCGCGGAAGGCATCCAGCTGGACGCATCCGGTCCGTCGGGTATTGTGCTGACCGCGTATGCGCAGGCCGGCGGCGCGATAGGCAACGAGTTGGCCTGCGCGACAATCCCGCGCGGCACGGGCGCACGCTCCACCGGCGCCGCGCAAATCGCCGTCACGCAAGGTTCGTCGTATACCATCGAGGTCAGCGCCACCGGCGCAACAGCTAGCGACGGCGGCTACACCATTCTGACCGCGGCCATGGCTCAATAGCCGTATCGACGTTGACGCCAAGCCGGTGCCGCCGGCCACGCACCCTTAGAACGTCAGCCGGGCGCCCATTTGGATCTGCCGCGGC
>JBDTAT010000775.1:0-2986 GCA_039924505.1 Bryobacteraceae bacterium | reverse complement strand
CGTCTTCACCCGTGGGTCCATCTTCACCACCAGCGGAGCCGTATACGCTTTGCCGTTCACCGTCAGTTTCACCGTGTAACTCCCCGGCAGTGCGATAGGCCCGCGCGGTTCCCGCGGCGTATTCCGGTAAATCGCGGCGATCGGATACTCGTGCCGCAACGCCGGCGGCGCCGTATAGTGCAGATCCCAAACGAACCGGTGCAGTCCAGTTTCGGCCGCGAGCGCCGGTGTGGGCCGCACCCAATACGTGGGCACCGGAAGGTCGTTCTCCACCGCCGCCGGCGGATCGTCGCTCGCGTATCTGCGCACCAGTCGGTTCGCGCCGTCCAGAATCTCAAGCGTCACCGGCCCATCCGCCGCCGCCTTCAGATAGTAATTGAGAATCGCTCCATCCGGTGGATTTTTTCCAGCCGGTTCGTCGGGCGGCAATGGTGTATCCGTGTTTTCGTTCCACCGCACGCGCCAGGCCGGCTCCGGCTTGAACAGCTGCGCCTCCGCATCCGTCGCCTGCGCCGTCATCTGCCGCAGCGGCGTGATGTCATCCAGAATCCAGAACCCGCGGCCGTGCGTCCCGGCGATCAAGTCGTCGCCGTGAATCGCGATGTCGCGCACCGAAGTCACCGGCATATTCAGCTTCAGCGGCTGCCACTGTTCTCCATCGTTAAACGATACGTACACCGCGTGCTCGGTGGCCGCGAACAGCATCCCTTTTCGTTCCGGATCTTCCCGCACCGCATTCACCGGATCGTCCGGCAGTCCGCGCACGATCTTCCGCCAGCTCTTCCCGCCGTCGTGTGTGCGATAAACATACGGCTTCAAATCGTCCAGCCGGAATCGATTGATCGCCGCATACGCCGTTTGCGTGTCGAAGTGCGACGCGTCGAGCAGCGACACTTTGCTCCACGGCGTCAGCTCCGGCGGCGTAACATTCGTCCACCTCTTACCTCCATCGCGCGTGACCTGAACCAAGCCGTCGTCGGTTCCGGCCCAAATCACGTTCACGTCCCTGGGCGACGGAGCAATCGTGTAAATCACCCCGCGCCGCGTCGCCTCGCGCCGCGCTTCCTCTTTATAAACGGCGATGCTCTCCGGGATATCGTAGGTCGCGCGCGTCAAATCCGGGCTGACGATCTGCCAACTGTTTCCTCCATTCGCCGTCTTGAACAACACATTGGAGCCGAGATACAGCACGCGCGGATCGACGGGCGAAAATAACAACGGCATGGTTCGTAGAAAACGGTATTTCGCCGACCGCAATACCGCCGGCCCGACATTCTGCACCTCGCCGGTTGCTTCGTCGTACCGTGTCGCTTTCCCGCCATAGATAATCCCCGGATGCAGCGGATCGGGCGCCACGTATCCGTACTCTTCCACTCCCACCGTATGCCAGTCCCGCACCGTGATCTCGCCGTTATTCCCCCGGCTTCGAACCCCCGCCGATCCGCTCTCCTGTTGCCCGCCGTACACCCAATACGGGAAACGGTTGTCCGTGATGACATGATAAAATTGCGCCGTCGGCTGGTTGTACCAGGAACTCCATGTATCGCCGCCGTTCACCGTCAGCGTCGCCCCTTGGTCCGACGCGAGCAGCACAATCTCCGGATTCTTCGAATTCATCCAGACCGCGTGATAATCGTCTCCGCCCGGCGCTCCTTTTACCGCCTCAAACGTCGCCCCGCCATCGGTCGAACGATAGGTTGACGTGTTCGCCACCCACACCACATTTTTGTTTCTCGGGTCCACCGCCACGCAGGCGAAATCGGCGCCGCGCCCGTAAATTCGCGTCTCCGAATTCATGCGCCGCCAGTTCTCCCCCGCATCGTCGCTGCGGTACAACCCTCCGTTTCGCGCTTCCACCATCGCGTACATGCGCCGCGGATCGTCCGGCGCAATCCCGATTCCAATTCGGCCCAATCCCTCGGCCGGCCCCGGAAGTCCGTTCTTCAATTGCCGCCATGTGTCGCCGCCATCGGCGGAAACGAACAGGCCGCTCCCTGGTCCTGAGAACGCCGCGTTTTCCCACGGTCCTTGCCGCGCCTGCCATAGCACCGCGTAAATCTTCCGCGCATCCGACGGATCGAACGCCAGCGCCACCGCACCCGTGTCCTCATCCTTATATAGAATCTTGCGCCACGTCTCCCCGCCATCCGTCGACCGGTACACACCTCGCTCCGCATTTGGTCCGTACGGGTGACCCAGCACCGCCACAAAGACGCGATTCGCATCCCGCGGATCTACCAGGATCGCGGGAATCTGCTCGGCGTCCGTCAAGCCCAAATGCCGCCACGTCTTTCCCGCGTCGGTCGATTTGTAGATGCCATCTCCTACCGACAAATCCGGCCGCTGCAACCCCTCGCCGCTACCCACGTAAACGACGTTCGGATCGGAAGTTGCCACCGCCAGCGCGCCGATCGACCCCGTCGGCTGCCCATCAAAAATCGGCTGCCACACGCGCCCGTAATCGGTGCTCTTCCAAACGCCACCGTTATTGGCCCCAATGTAGAACACGTTCGGCTGGCCCGCCACGCCGCTTGCGGCCACCGTGCGCCCCCCGCGATACGGCCCAATCATCCGCCACTGCATCTCCTGGAACAAACCGGGCGAAAATTGCTGCGCGCCGCACAAACCGGCCAGTAAAGTAACAAAAATGACGCTCCTCATAATTTCCCCTTGCCTTCCTCCCTCTCCCATGCTACACTATACACATGAAACGTACAAATCTTGTGCTGGACGAACAATTGCTGGATCGCGCCACCCAGGTTCTCGGCGTGAAGACATATTCGGCTACCGTAAATCTCGCGCTGGAGGAGGTCTTGCGCATGCGTAAAATTCAGAATATCTCGCATTTCTTCGGTCAACGTTTGTGGGAAGGCGATCTTTCCGAAATGCGGGAAGACGATCCTTCCGGCGACTACCGCGCTAAGGCGGCCGTCCACGGACGCGCGAAGTGATCCTTGTCGATACTTCCATCTGGATCGAATTGCTG
>JBDTAT010000774.1:0-9219 GCA_039924505.1 Bryobacteraceae bacterium | reverse complement strand
CTCGCGAACATCAGGTTCGCATGGCCGCCATGCAGGCCGCCGCCGCGCAGAAGGCGTAGCGCTACAGCGCAAAGGGTGCGGCGCGCGCCACTGCCCGTGGACGGAACGGTTCGCGACGCGCTCCATTTTGCGCGAGTTTCTCATTACCCGACGCGTAGAGCTGGCTCGCGAAACGGCCGGGATGCGACCGGCATACTAATAAACGGGTTGCGGTCGTGTTTCCCTCTCCTCATGGCTCCGCCCCCTGCCTCACCGTGATCGGGCATTATGGCGGCCGACGGCGAAGGAGGTCGTCCGCCGCGTCGAAAGCGCGCCGGAAGAGAAATTACGCAATGCCCGCAATGCTGATCGGATACGGATTGTGCCGAGCGGAGCTGCTGGACCGAAAGAGTGTGCTTTCCTCAACCCCACTGGCTTCCTTCCATTCGTCTACCGCCTTGCGCTGCGCGTCGATCCCATCCAGCTTCGCGAGGATCGCTGTGTGATCGCCGGCCTCCTGGCAGCGCTCTGGCAAGGGGCGTTTCCGGAAGCAAAGCAAGATTCGGCTTCGATTTGCTAAAGAGCAAGCACCCGCTGCATCTCGGTCCCTCCCTGGCGTGGAGAGGAGCCATCCATAAAACACAAACATGATAAAATGTAGTAGGCTGGACCGATGAGTGCGCAATCCAAGATCGAATGGACCGACGCCACCTGGAACCCTGTGCGAGGCTGCACAAAAATCAGCCCCGGCTGCAAGCACTGCTACGCAAAGACGTTCGCGGAACGCTTTCGTCATGTCGCTGGGCACCCGTACGAGCGCGGATTTGATCCCCGTCTCGTTCCAGATAAACTCCTCGAACCGCTCTTATGGCCCACGCCCAGGACCGTATTCGTGAACAGCATGAGCGATCTTTTCCAGGACGCCGTGCCCGACGAGTACATCCTTGCCGTTGCCACCGTTATGCTTCGCGCGGACTGGCACACTTACCAGGTCCTGACGAAACGGGCTGACCGCCTTGAGCGGCTGCTCGAGACTAAACTCCACGATGCCGCGAATGCGCGCCACATCTGGTGGGGCGTCAGCGTTGAAGACAAGGAATACGGGGTTCCACGAATCGGCCACCTTCGCCGTTCGCCCGCTGGCGTTCGGTTCCTCAGCATCGAGCCGTTGCTGGAAGACCTCGGCGCGCTCGCCCTCGACGGCATCCATTGGGTGATCGTCGGTGGCGAAAGTGGACCCGGAGCCAGACCCATGCGCCCGGAATGGGTCGAGGCCATCCGGGAACAGTGCGGCAAGGCAGGAGTAATTTTTTTCTTCAAGCAATGGGGTGGTCTCCAAAAAGCAAAAGCCGGGCGGGTCCTCAACGGGCGCACCTACGACGATATGCCCGCGCATCAAGTTGTGACCGCGCCCGGCAGAGCGAAGCGGGGCCAACTCATTGGCGACCTCAGGCCACTAACCCAGCCATGGGCGGCGCTACCGCTTGTCCAACTCGCGCCCCGGCGAACCAGCATCGCGTAAGACGCGGCGCGCATGCAATCCCCGGACTACTACCGCAACAAGGAACAAACCTACCTCAAGCACTTCTTCCTCGAAAAGTACCTGGAAACTGTCGCGTTCCACATCGGATACACCCAAGGAGAATTCATCTACGTGGACTGCTTCTCCGGACCATGGCAATCGGCGGACGAAGAATTCGCCGATACCTCCATCCGCATCTCACTTGACCGCCTGAACTACGTTCGCGAAGGGCTTGCCGCAAAAGAGCGGTACCCGGACATCCGCGCGGTCTTCATCGAAAAATCCGCGGAGGCATTTACTGCGCTGCAACGCGCACTGCGAACCCACGGTCACGCCGTTAGGACCGTCGCGTTCCCCGGAACCTTCGAGGAAAACATTCCAGGCATCCTCCGTGAGGTCGGCTCGGCGTTCGCGTTCTTCTTCATCGATCCAAAAGGGTGGACTGGGTTTGCAATGGAAGAGATACGTCCAATCCTCCTCCATGAGCCCGGCGAAGTCATGGTGAACTTCATGTATGACTTCGTCAACAGGTTCCTGAACTTCCCGAGCGAAGCCAATGAAGAATCGCTGGATCGCCTTTTTGGTACCCCGCGCTGGCGCGAGATTCGCGGCGTGGCAGACCGGGAAACGGCGAGCGTCAACCTCTACATGGAACAACTCCGCGCAGCGGGAGCGTTCACATATGTAACCTCGACCCGTATCCTTAAGCCGCTTTCCGACCGCGCGTACTTTCACCTCATCTACGCCACGAGAAACCCGAAAGGCATTCTCAAGTTCCGCGACGTCGAAAAGAAAATCTTCACCGAACAAGAAACCGTCGGGGATACCGCGCAACGAGAAGACCGCGAAGCCCGCTCCCGGCAGAGGGAGATCGTCTTTGCACCGGCGGGAGAACTCCCACACAGCCGCCAAGCCGAACGCGCCGGCCAACTCCACAAAGCCGAAGCAAAGATCCGCGAGTTAGTGCGGCAGGGACCACTCGCCTACGAAACCCTTCAGCCGCTCATCCTGGAACTCCCCCTCGTCTGGAACACCGACCTCAATAAGATCCTAATGGTTGCTCACAGGAACGCTCAGCTTGTGATTCAGGGACTGGGTCCACGGCAACGCTCGCCAAAGCAAGGTAACCTCATTCGACTTCCCTGAGACCTAGCCCAACGAGAAGCACAGCGAACGAGGCGGCTTTCAAGCTGCAGTGCAAGAGAAAGGTATTGTTACCAGAACATCTTACTGCCAGTCAATCGGTAACCTCGGCGAATCACGATACCTGTGTTTCCTGGCCGAAATGTTTCCAGTAGCTGGCCGCTGAATGCAACCATAAGCTCGGTATCGCGTCCCTTCGCGTGCCCGCGCGCCTTTGTGAGCAATCGCAACAATCCCCCAACCCCCGCCCCGCGTCATAATGAAAGAGTCCCAGCGAAGCGCCACACATAAAGAGGATACGCCAGCCAGCCAATCGGGCCTCACCCACCCCGCCGCCGAAAGAAAACTTTTTGCCCCCTGGCCGGCGTCTCTATAGACGGAGCCGATATTGATATTTCGGGAGGTCGAGGATCGCGACCTGATTGCCCGGGCGCGGCGTGGAAACGTCGATGCATACAACCTGCTCGTCTCCCGTTGGGAAAAGAAGATCTTCAATTATTTGTTGCGCTTAACGGGCAATCGCGAAGACGCGCTCGACCTGAGCCAGGACGTGTTTTTGAAAGCCTACCAGAATCTGGCCCGGCTCGACGATGTGGACCGGTTCTCTTCGTGGCTGTTCCGCATCGCTCATAACGAGGCGTATTCGCTCCTCCGGAAGAATCGGCCGGAAGGGGAGCTGGTCGGCGACGTCGTAACGGCGGAATCGAGCGGGCGGTTGTTCCCCATCGAGTTGACGCTCGCCGTCGATAGCGCTTTGAAACGTCTCTCCGACGACCAGCGCGAAGCGGTGCTGTTAAAGGTGTACCAGGGCTTCAAGTTCGACGAAATGGCGGAGATTCTCTCCTGTCCGGTCTCCACGGTGAAGTCGCGCCTCTACACCGCCCTCGATCTGCTGAAACAAACGTTGGCGCCGGTCAGCGCCAGCGCTCGCGGCCCGAAAAATGTCTTAAACGAAAATCTACGGGGTGTCGAATGAACTGCTCATCGTTGGATTTGAAAGCTTACATCGTCGGAGAAGCGTCCGCGGCCGAGCGCCAGCAGGTGGAGTCGCACGCGGCTGCCTGCGCCGGTTGCCGTGAGGAACTCGCGTCCCTCGCCCTCACCCGCGACTCGTTGCTGATGATGCGCGACGAAGAAGTTCCCCGCCGTATCGCGTTTGTCTCCGACCAGGTTTTCGCGCCGCGTTGGTGGCAGCGTGTCTGGCGCTCCGGCCCGCAGCTCGGTTTCGCCTCCGCCGCCATGCTCTCGGCCGCGCTCCTCGTCCATGCCTTCGTTCGCCCCATGCCCGCGTCCGCCCCATCGCTTTCCGCACCACAAATTTCGCAAGCCCAAATCGAGAAGGAAGTGGATGCCCGCGTCGACTTGGCTGTCGCTAAAGCCGTCGCCGCCAGCCAGGCGCAGCAGCTTTCGAAAACCGCCGAACTGCTCCAAACCGCCGAACAGCGTTACGATTCCGAGCGCCGCACCGAAATGGCCGCCGTCGCCGGCAATCTCGACATCCTCTACAAGCAAGTCGCCCGCTCCTACGCCGCGAACAATCAATTGACGGGGGGCCAATGAACTTCCGCCGTCCAATTTCCCCGATCGTCCTCGCCGCCGTTCTCGCGGCCGCTCTCTTCGCCGCTTCGCCCGAGAAGTTCGCGCCCAAAACCCTCGCGCCCAAAACCAAAGTCGGCCGCGCCTCCATCGCCGCCATGGAGCAGAGCTTCAATCAGCGCCTCGCCCGCCTCTGGGCCGATGAGCCGTTCCTCCTGCTCGGCACCACCCGCGGTTTTTATCTCGAGGGCTTTGGTTCCGTCTTCAGCGCCGAAGTCAATCTCGCCACCGGCCCCAACATCACGCCCTTCCGCCCCACCATCGCCAAGGCGGACATTGAGCGGCACCGCAAAAAGAAAATCGAGCGCCTCCCCGCTCTCAAACAAGCCATGCGCGACATGCTCACCGCCTCCGCCGCATCGCTCGACGCCGTCCCCGTCAATGAGCAGATTGTCGTCGAGGTCACCCTCTCCCGCTATCCGTGGGAGGATATGACCGGCGTTCCTACCGGAATTCTCATGCAGGCTCAGAAGAAAAATTTGCTCGACGCTCAGCGCACCGGAGCCGATCCGGCCATTCGCGAGCAGGAGTTTTAATCCGTGCGCCTCGGCGAGTTGCTGATTGAGCGGAAGCTGATCACCGCCGAAGATCTGGAACGCGCGCTCGAGATCCAAAAGGACCGCGGCGAAAAAATCGGCAAGATCCTAGTCGATCTCGGATTCGCCGCCATGCGCGACGTGCTCGCCGCGTTGTCCGATCAATTGTCCATTCCGCTGGTCACTCTCGACGGACCGCCGCCCGTTTCCCCCGAGACCGAAACGCTCTCGCCCCGCTTCCTCCGTCAATTCAAGTGTCTGCCCATGTCGCTCGACGATCATACCGTCACGCTCGCCATGGCCGACCCGCTCGACTTCGAAACCATCGCGGCCGTCCAGAGCTGCACCGGCCTGAAAGTTCGGCCCGTTCTCGCGGCCGAGCAGGAAGTCGTCGATGCCATCGAGCGCTACTACGGCCAGCCCGATAAACGTGAAACCGACTTCGATTCCGACACCGCCCAGGCCTCCGAGGATCTCGAGCATCTCCGCGACATGGCCAGCGAAGCGCCTGTCATCCGCCTGGTCAACGCCATGATCGCCCAGGCCGTCGAAAAGCGCTCCAGCGATATTCACATCGAGCCGTTTGAAAAGGAATTCCGCGTCCGCTACCGCATTGATGGCGTGCTCTATAGCCAGGAGCCGCCGCCGCGCGAATTAAAGGCCGCCATCATCTCGCGCGTGAAGCTGATGGCCAAGCTTAATATCGCCGAGCGCCGCCTTCCGCAGGATGGCCGCATCAAGGTAAAAACTCTCGGCCGTGAGGTCGATCTCCGCGTCTCGACTCTGCCCACCCTCTACGGCGAAAGCGTTGTCATGCGCCTGCTCGATCGTTCCGCCGGCGATTTTTTCGATCTCAAAAGCCTCGGCTTCGACCAGCACATGCTCACCCGCATGGAGCATTTCACCGCCCTGCCCCACGGCATCTTTCTCGTCACCGGCCCCACCGGCAGCGGCAAGTCCACCACTCTCTACTCCGCCCTCAAGCTGATCAACCAGACCGACAAGAAAATCATCACCATCGAAGATCCCGTCGAATACCAGATGGACGGCATCAATCAGATTCATGTGAATCCGCAAATCGGCCTCACCTTTGCCGCTGGCTTGCGCCACATCGTCCGTCAGGATCCGGATGTAATCATGGTCGGCGAAATCCGCGACCGCGAGACCGCCGATATCGCCATCCGCGCCGCCCTCACCGGCCACTTCGTTTATTCCACGCTCCATACCAACGACGCCCCCAGCGCCATTAGCCGCCTCACCGATATGGGCGTTGAAAACTACCTCATCACTTCCTCGGTTGTCGCCATTCTCGCCCAGCGCCTGGTGCGCATCATCTGTCCGCATTGCAAAGTTTCCGACGGTCTGCGCATGACGCCGTTCGGCGAAGAGATTGAAAGTTTCCGCGGCGCGGGGTGCGACGCCTGTTTCGGCTCCGGCCACACCGGCCGCGTCGGTATCTTTGAAATGATGGAGCTGAACGACGAAATCCGCAAGCTGATTATGCGCAACGCCGACGCGAGCGAGATCACCGATGCCGCCCGCCGCAACGGCATGCGCAATCTTCGCGAAGATGGTTGGATGAAAGTGGCCAGCGGTCTATCCACCGCGCGCGAAGTGATGCGTGTAACCCAGGAGTTTTAATCCCCGATGACCTCTTTTTACTTTAAAGCCGTGGCTTCCGACGGCAAATTGCGCACCGGGGTTCTCAACGCAGAAAATGAGCGCCGCGTTTCCCAGGAGCTTCGCAAACAAGGGCTGACGCCTGTCTACGTCGGCGCCGAACGCAAAAAAAGCTTCGAGCTGAAGCTGCCCTCCTTCACCCGCGGCAAGCGCCGCGACGTCCTGTTCTTCACCCAGGAACTTTCCACGCTGCTCAATTCCGGCGTTCCGCTCGACCGCGCCCTCGCCATCACCAGTGAGCTGACGGAAGGGTCGAATTTCCGTAGCGTCGTCTCGGAAATTCTGCGCGTCCTCAAGGGCGGCAAGTCCATGGCCGACAGTCTCGCCACGCACCCCGAGTATTTCTCCGAGCTGTACACGAACATGGTCCGCGCCGGCGAAGCCTCGGGCGCTCTCGCGTCCGTCTTTGAGCGCCTCACCGAATTCGAGCGCACCCGCGACGATCTTCGCAACTACATTATTTCTTCCATGATCTATCCGGCTCTGCTCGCCTGCGTCGGCCTCGCGTCCATTGTCGTTCTCATGGATTTCGTCGTGCCGCGCTTCGCCTCCGTCTTTGAAAACTCCCGTATGGCCATGCCGCTGCCGACCAAAATCATGCTCTCCTCGAGCAAGTTCGTCCAGACGTACGGATGGATCGGCATCTCGGGCGTCATCGGTTTTGCGCTGGCGCTACACGGCTACACCCGCACGGTTATCGGACGCCTGTGGTGGGATGGATTCCGGCTGCGCATTCCGTTGCTCGGCGACGCGCTCCGCAAGGCCGAAACCGCGCGCTTCGCCCGTGCCATGGGCACGCTGGTCGCCAATAGCGTTCCGCTCGTGCAGTCCATCGGCATCGCCCGCGCGATTCTCAACAATAAGAAAATCGCTAACTCTCTTGAGATGGTGGCGCAGGGCGTTAAGCGCGGCGAAGGGCTGTCGGCGCCCCTCCGCAAAGCCGGTCAATTTCCGCCGCTCGCCGCGCATTTGTTGAGCGTCGGCGAAGAGACGGGCAAGCTCGATCAGATGTTCAACCGCATGGCGGACATTTACGAAACGGACACCCGCGCCGCCATCCGGCGCTTTACCGCGCTCTTCGAACCCTTGATAATCCTTGTCATGGGTATCGTCGTGGGCGCGTTTATCTTAAGTATGTTGCTGGCCATTACCAGCATCAACGAAGTGGCGGTGTAACCCATGAATCCTCAAATAACTTGCAGCTCGTCTCCGCGGCGCCGCCAATCCCAGCGCGGCGTCACGCTCATCGAAATGCTGGTGGTCGTCACCATCATCGCGCTGTTTGCCGCGCTGGTCGCCCCGCGCATGCTCGGCCGCGCCGATGCCGCGAAACACACGGCCGCGCGCGCGCAAATCGATTCTTTCATGACCGCCCTCGGCGCCTATAAGCTTGACACCGGCCGCTATCCCTCCACCGAAGCCGGCTTGCAGGCCTTGCGCGTCCATCCCGACAATGAGCCGCAGTGGACCGGTCCCTATCTGCCGCAGGAAATTCCCGTCGATCCCTGGGCCCGCCCGTATCTCTACAAATATCCCGGCGACCACGGCGATGAGCCGGACATTATTTCGCTCGGCGCCGACGGCGCTCCCGGCGGCGACGGCAATAACGCCGACATCCTGAGCTGGAAGAGCCAGTGAAACCCGCGGCCAACCGCGGCGTCACCCTCATCGAATTGCTGGTCGTCGTCATGCTGATTTCGGTCATGGTTGGCATCACGTTTCCCTCCATCAGCTCGGGCCTCGATTCCATTCGCCTGGCGTCGGCGGCCGACTCGGTGGTTAGCTTCATCAACGGCGCGCTCAATCGCGCCGAACGCCGCCAGCAGGTGGTTGAAGTCACCATCGATCCAGCAGGCAATGCCATTCTGATTCGCGGCGCTCAAGCCAATTTGGATCGCCGTCTCGACTTGCCCGACGGCATTTCCATCGCGGGCGTCTTACCCCCGTTGCCCAACGACCCGACCGCCGCCGCGCCCCGCAGCTTTTTTCTTTATCCCGGCGGCGCAGTCCCCGGCTTCGGCATTCAGTTAGCGACCCGCCGCGGCGTTCAGCGCATTGTAAGCGTCGATCCGATTACAGGAGTTCCCCAGATTCTAGCCGTCCCGCCCCCCGGAGCCGGCGCGTAATGAAAAAACGCCATCATCCGCCTCCGCCGCGCGTCGCCCGCGATCTTCCGTCACCCGCCACCGACCGCATCGCCCGTGATTTTCCGTCACCCGCCACCGACCGCGTCGCCCGTTCCGAGCCTGGGTGCCCTCTGGGCACGTTAGGGAGCGGTCCGCCGCACGCCCCAACAACCGCTCCCTCACGGTCGCGGCTCAGTAGCGCTTCCGGTCCACGAGCCGGTTTTACCCTACTCGAAGTTTTAGTCGCGACCACCATCATGGCCATCGCCGTCAGTGGACTTCTAGCCAGTCTCTCGACCTCGCTGCGCGTCGCCTCGCGCCTCACCGATTACGACCGCGCGACCTTGCTCGCGCGCGAAAAAATGGACGAGTTGCTGGTGAACGAGAAGACCCCGCGCGGGAGTCCGATCGAAGGCGTCTGGGATCCGTCGCTGACTTCCGGCATGCAGTGCGGTTGGCGCGCCATGGTGCGCGCCTGGGATGTTCCGCCCGGCGCCTCCCCCGGCACTCCGGTTCTCGACCGCGTGCAACTCACCGTCTGGTGGATCGTTAACGGACGGCAGCGGACCTACTCACTCGATGGTTACCGCCGCGCAGCGCTGGTGCCGCAAGACCTCGCCGGCGGACCCATTCCTTC
>JBDTAT010000773.1:0-4493 GCA_039924505.1 Bryobacteraceae bacterium | reverse complement strand
ATTAAGTTGAGTCTCAAGCTCATGCTGACCACATCCACGCTGGCCGGGTTCTGCCACCTGTCTGCTTATGCCGACTTGATCTCCGTCCACAAGCGGTCGCGCAGCCGCTGCGCCTTCGCCGGTAACGGTTCAAACCATTCGCCACGCGCCAGAACAGCAGGCGGCGGATAGAGCGCCGGGTTGTTCCGCATCAAGGCCGGAAGCAGTCGCTCGGCCGCTCCGTTCGCTGTCGCCGTCTTGGTAAATTCCGCCGCCCTCGCCGCCACCTCCGGGCGCAGCAGGTAATTGAGGAAGCTGTGTGCCAGCACTTTCCGACCGCTCTCGCGCAGGATGGCGGCCGCGTCGGCGTACAGCGGGAATCCCTCGGAAGGATGGACGAACGCCAGCCCGGGCGCGGCGTCGATCGCCTGTTGCGCGGCGGTCGCCCACAACTGTGCGGCGATGACGTCGCCTGCCACAAGCTGGTCGCGGACTTCGGCATTCAGATACGCGCGCAACAGCGGTTTCTGTCGAATGGCCTCCATCTTCGCCGCCTCAAGCTGGCGCGCGTCCGTCGCGTTGATCGAGTCGCCCAGTTTCTTCAGGCATGCTCCGAATACCTCCGCTGGATCGTCGAGCATGGTCAGCCCTCGCTGAAAGCGATTGCTCCACAGATCCGCCCACGCCGTAATTGGCGGCGTAATTTTCTTCCGATAGACGATGCCGGTGGACCCGTGCATGTACGGAACCGACCACGCCAGTTGCGGATCCCAGGGAGGCGATTGAAAGCGCGCTTCCAGATTGCCGAGGTTCGATAACAATGTGTGACGGAGCGGCGACAGCAGACCGAGCTTCCGCATCGGGCCAACATAATTGTTCGATGGAAACACCACGTCCCAACCCGAGTTGCCGCCAAGCACTTTCGCCAGCATCTCCTCATCGCTTTCGTAGGTGGCGTACAAAACCTTCACGCCGAATTCGCGCTCGAAGTTCGGAACGGTTTCCGGCGCTACGTAGTCGGACCAGTTGAAAACGTTCAGCCGTCCGGCGCCGCCGCGCGAACATCCCGCTGCGCCAGCCACGCCCATCAGAAACAGTCGGCGGTTCACGTGGCCCGCAGCCTTTCCGAGACGAGTATCAGCACGCCCAAGCCGAACACGATGAGTGTGGAGATCGCGTTAACCTCCGGATGAACGCCGCGCCTCGCCATCGCGTAAATCACCATGGGCAGCGTCGTCGAATTCACTCCGGCGACCAGGCTGGTGATTACGTAGTCGTCAAACGAAACGGTAAACGCCAGCAGCGCGGCCGCGGCCACACCCGGCAGAATCGACGGCAATGTGACGCGCGCGAACGCCTGCCACTCCGTGGCGCCCAAGTCGAGTGCCGCTTCTTCCAGCGCCGGGTCGAACGTGCGCAGCCGCGCCAGCACCACCACCACCACGTAGGCGATCGAGAACGCGACGTGCGCCAGAATCACCGTGTGCATTCCAAGCTGAACGTGCAGGTAACGGAAGCTCCACTGAAAGAACGCGAGCAGGGATACGCCCGTTACTATTTCCGGCGTCACCAGGGACAGGTAGAGCGCGCCGGCCATCCACGCCGATGCGCGTTTCCACAACGCATACGCGCACAGCGTGCCGGTCACAGTGGAAACAATCGTCGCGGCGAGCGCGATTATCAGACTGTTGATTGCCGAGCCGGTCAATTGTGCATCGGCGAATGCGGCGCGGTACCAGTGAAGCGAGAAGCCTTCCCACACCGTGAAGCGCGACGCGTTTACGCTGAAGACCGCCAGAATCACCAGCGGCGCGTGCAGAAATGCGTACGCCGCGGCCGCATAGAGACTCAGAGTGCGCTTCATAACAGAGCGTTCGCTCCGCGCCGCCGCCACACGAAAAGCAGGCTCATGACAATGGCCATCAGCAGAATTGACGCGGCCGCGCCAAACGGCCAATCGCGCGCGGTGGTGAATTGATTCTGGACGAAATTGCCGATCAACACAGTTTTTCCGCCGCCCAACAGATCGGAGGTGAGATACGTCCCCAGCGCGGGAATGAAGACCAGCACCACGCCCGCCCAGATCCCCGGGGCCGCGAGCGGAATCGTAACGCTCGCCACCGTTCGATACGGTCCGGCGCCCAGGTCGGCGGCGGCTTCGCTGAGACTGGGGTCCAGCCGTTCCAGCGCCGCGTAAATCGGAAGAATCATGAAGGGCAGGTAGCCGTACACCAAGCCGAGAATCACCGCGCCATCGTTATAGAGCAGCGGCAGCGGGTGGTGAATCAGGCCGAGACTTTGCAGAGCCGTGTCGATGAGTCCGGTGTCGCGCAGCAGAAACATCCACGCGTAGGTGCGCACCAGAAAGCTGGTCCAGAACGGCAGCATCACTAGGCTCAAATAGAGATTCTTGCGCGCGCCGGATTGCGCGATAAATAGCGCCAGCGGAAAGCCGGCCGCGAGACACAGCACTGTCGAGACCGCCGCGATCCAGAACGAACGTCCGAGAATGCGCGCGTAAAGCGGATCGAACAGCAGCCGGTAACTCTCCGCGGTCCACGGAAGTTCCACGCCGCCGTAGGCGCCGCGCGTCAGCACGCTATAGACGCCAATAATCGCCAGCGGAGCGATCAGCAGTGCGGCGGCAATCGCCGCGGCCGGAGTCAGAAACAGCCGGCGCAATCGTTTCATGACGGCTCGTCAGGGAACCGAAGCTCTTCGGCCGGCCGCCAGCAAACGTGAACCGGCTCACCGGCCCGGAAATCGCAATCGACGCGCGGGATTTCAACAATGAGTGCTTCGCCAGTCTCGCAGCGCGCCTCCACGTGAATGCAGTTTCCGAGGAACGTTGCGCCGAGAACGGTGGCGGGGCGAGAGCGCATCTCCGCAGACGGAATCCCGCGCGTCAGATGCAGGGCCTCCGGCCGTACGCCGATTCCGTCGATCCAATTTATGCGGCCGAGAAACGATGCGACGAAGCGCGTGCCCGGCCGCAGATAAACTTCTTCGGGCGTGCCAATTTGCTCCACCCGGCCGCGATTCATCACGGCGATATGGCCGGAGAGCGACAACGCTTCCTCCTGGTCGTGCGTGACGAACAAAAATGTGATGCCGACGCGCCGCTGCAGGCTTTTCAATTCAGACCGCACCTGCTTCCGCAAATCCGGATCTAGCGCCGACAGCGGCTCATCCAGCAGCAGGATGTCGGGCGCCAGCACCAGCGACCGCGCCAGCGCCACCCGTTGCCGTTCGCCGCCGGAGAGTTGCGCCGGCAGACGCCGTTCCTTGCCGGTCAGCTTCAGCATCTCCAGCATCTCGCGCACCGGCCGGCGGGTATCGGCCGAACCCCGCCGGCGCAGACCGAAGGCAATGTTGTCTTCCACCGAAAGATGCGGAAACAGCGCATAGTTCTGAAACACGGTGCTGACGTTTCGCCGGGAAGCAGCCAGGCGGCAGCGCTCCAAACCACGATGGCGCGCATCCACGCGACGGGCGTGAAGAACGTCGTGGTTGTGGGACCATCGCCATTATGGCAAGCCGAACTTCCCGATTTGATCGCGAAACATTTGCGAGCCGAGCCGAGCGCCGGGATCCCGGCCGTGATGCACGACGGCCTCGTAACATCGATCTTCACAACGGATCAGCAACTGCGTGCGCTCGTCACCACCGACGGCGCGGTTTACGTCTCGCTAACCGATCGTCTCTGCTCGCCGGCAGGCTGCCGATCGCTAACGCCGAGCAATCCGCCCGAACTGATGACCGCCGACGTTGGCCATCTCACAAAAGCCGGCGCACAGTACGTCGTCCCGTTTCTCCCGCTACGTCAGTTGCTCGCGCGCTAGTAAATCGACGCGAACGGCCGCTGAGCGGCGTGCGTTTCTTCAAGCATCGTCATCCAGGCGATGTTGTTGTGACGCGGATTCGTCAGGAACGCAACGTCGTCGATCGGCAGCATCTTCAGCATCGTGTCGATCGACTCGAGCACCGTCACGGCAGGCGTGAAGCCGGTGCGCTGCGTCATCTTGAGATTCGTCATGCGGTAGTCGCGGACGATCGGCGGCAACGGTGCGTCCTCGAGCTTGATCGTACGGCCGAGAAGCAGCAGCGAACCGGCGACGAGCATCGCGAGCTGACGCACCTGGTAGTTCTCTTGCATCAAATTGAAGATCTCGCCGCCGACTTTTTCGAGCGGCGCGTCGAGAATAACGATGTGTGCACGAGCGACGTCGCTCACGTCAACGAGCGGCCGCCACTGCCACCCGCCGCCGTGCAGAAACAGCTTCTGGCGCGTGATCGCATCGCGCACGAACGTGTTCACGACAAGATCGAAGCGCATGCGCGGGCTATAGCCGTACACCGTCCCCTGACGCAGGATCGTCGGCGCAAAGTCGGGCCCGGCGAGGCGCAGCAGCGCTTCTTCGCCGTAGCGCTTCGAGATGGAATACGCGCCGCGCGGATCGACGGGCGTCTGCTCGTCGAACATGCCGGGGCCAAGCCCGTCGTAGAGCGAGGCC
>JBDTAT010000772.1:0-5955 GCA_039924505.1 Bryobacteraceae bacterium | reverse complement strand
GAAAACGCCGGCCACCAGAATAGGGGCCAGCGGTTGGGCCGCGCCTGCCGCGTGCCACGCTTGCGCAATACTGGCGGGAATCAGCAGCGGATAATCCGGATGCGACCAGGCAATGATGGGTGAGAAGCCGTCGGTCCAGGTTTTGGCCGCCAACCCGAGAAACTTCGCCCGCAGATTCCAGATGGACCATGCGTCCCATTCGCCGAGCGGCGCCACCACCGAAAACAGAACAAAGCTAACCAGCGAAGCGGCGGCCGCCAGCGCTGCCGCCCCAGCCAGCAGCCAGTGGGCCGGCTGTACTGGCAATTTTTCGGACGCGCAAAAAACGCAAGCGGCGCGGCGCCGCAAGCCTCCGTACGCCACGGCCAGGACCGCGAGCAATACGGCCTCGACTGGCAACGCCGCTTGCGGCGCTCCCGCGGCCAGCGCCAGAAAGAAAATGCAAGACCCAATCCCCAAACCTATTCCAGCGCCGAGCGATGCGCGAAACACGTCATGCCGGCAAACACCCCATCCGTTCGGCCACGCCAGCCGGCAGATTACGAACCCAATCAAGACCGGGATCAGCAGCGCGAGAATCGTCATCGGGAGGGGTTGCGCAGAAGCTCGACGCCGTTGCCGAAATCGCGCACGAATTCCAGCCCTTTGGTTTTGATCGCCGCCGGATCCATCGCGCCGTGGAAGTTGCCAACAACAAACTTCTGATCGAACGAATTGGTCACCAGCACCGGCGCCAGCGCGTACTGGGTTATGTAGTATTCGGCGATCGCTTGATTCGGATCGCCCACGTGGTCGGTGATGTAGCCGATAACGCCCTCGGCCGGCAACGCCTTTCGCAGAGCGTCGAAACGGGTGGTAAATGCCGGAATGCTCGATGGTTGACCGGCCACCTGCGCATATTGCCCGTAGGTATCGGCCAACTTCGTCAAAATCGAAGCCACGGCGATGGCCCCGAGCAGTACCATCCCTACCTTCGCGCGCATCGGAAAAACCGGCATGAAACGCCTATTGTAGCGGAGCCGCCGGCTGCACGGGAAGAATTAAATTGGGCGGGCTGGTGAACGCGGCCATGCCGATTCGTATCTCCGGATCGGCCCCGGCGGACGCGGGCACCTGTAGATTGACCTGATACAGGCCGGCGAAACCCGGCGCCAGTCCAGCATAGGAAACGCTCGCCGGGTCCACCGCGGCGCCGTCCACCAAAACCACGACGCTACCCGGGTTCTGAACGGGCGTAGCCTTGGTGGCGATCTCGCCGTAGCTCACCGGCGGCATGGTCTGGCCGAGGCCCGTGGCGTAAAGCACGATGGTTTCTCCGGGCTGGGCCGGCGCATCGTGCGTGATGGTTGACCCATCGGCGTGCGTCCCAATCACGGTGTGGACATCCAGTTGGAAGAACGCCGGCGCGGCGGGCGCAATGGTTACCGTCACGGCCGGACCCGCATGACCGTCAAGCGTCACCACCACCTGTCCCGGTCCCGGCGCGATGGCAGCCGGCACCAGAAAATTCACCTGATTCGGAGACACGAAGTAGATGCCGGCCGCGATGTTGTTCACCCACACCCGGACGCCGGTGTTACTCAGCACGTAGGGTAAAGCTCCGCCCTGCAGGTCTTGCGGCGCGATGCCTTTGATGCCGTATGCCAATCCGGTGCCGTAAATCGAGGCTATCGTATTCGGGGCCAGCGGCCCGGAGAGGTTGGCGGCGGCGTTGACGATGCTGGCTGAGGAGTAGAACGGCCCCCCAGGATTGCCGCTCGTATCGGCCCATACCGCAGGCCCGAAACCGAGGGCAGCCAACAACAGGACGGCTGTTGCGGGCATGGAAATCTTGTGAATTCAGTATACTACTGTTGGACCGGAATAGTAACGTTATTTTGGGTGGTGTATCCGCCCACCTGAATCGACACAGGGACGTCGCCATTGGACGCCGACATCGGTACGCGGACGTTGAACTGATACAGGCCGCTGATGGAACCGGGCGACAGGCCGGCATAGAGCACGTCGGAAGACGCCAGCGTTACCCCGCCAATCGAAACGGTAACGGGCGCGGCAACGTTCGATATGCCCGGATCCAGCGCGCCCGCCGCAACCACCGGTGTGGTGGACCCAAATCCGGCGCCATAGAGCGTGATAATATCGCCCGGTTTGGCCGCACGTCCGCCCGCCACAACCGACGCGTTCGCCACTGGAATCGCCGTACCGGCGAATTGCGCCGCGATGCTGCCCGTGCCCATTCCGTTAAATGTGAAAAAGGCGGGTGCGTACGGTTGAACGTCGGGAAGCGTCGCCAGGTCGCTGCGGATCTCGGTCGCCTTCCCGGCGTTGGCGACCACCACCAGGCTTACCGGCCCGGTGGCCGTGAGATTCGGCGCTTGCACATTAATTTGCGTCGGATTCAGGTAGGTGACCGGCGCGAGCTGGCCATTGAGTAGAACCGACACGCACCCGAGCACAGTGGGGAAGGTGTTGCCCACATAATCGCCTGGGCCCGCCGTGCGGGTGTGTCCGGAGGATTGAAAACCCGATCCGAAAATCGTCAACATGGAACCGGGCGAAAAGGACGCCAGGAAACTGGCCCCATTCTGTGCGGTCCGCAGGGCCGGCCGCGCCAAGCTGCACCCGGCGCCCGCTGCCAGCGACACGGTGGCGGATGCCGCGTACACGCGATCGTTGGTCGGCAGCATGTTGCCGTCGGCCGCCACCGCCGACACGTAGAAAACGATCCGCCCCACTTCGCTCGTGGGCGGATTCCACACTACGTCGAATTCGTAGGAACCCGTGGCTCCGGTGGTCGGCGTCAGAATGTGCCCGGCGAACTCCGGCGGTCCGTTGCACGGCGCGGGGAGGCCGGATTGGCAAACTACCGCGATGTTGTCGGCCGCGGCGAAATTTCCGGCTGCCAGCGCGGGATCGTTCATCGACCGCGCGGTTAGTTGGAAGCCCCAACGGGTCGCCGTCGGATGTTTGACGATCACCTTTAGGGTCTGTTGCACGCCCGGCGAGTAATCGCCGGTGACAATGCTTACGCTGCCGGTCGAATCCGAATTCGCCGCACCGTACGTATTGTGGCAGGAGGCGCAAGTAACGCTGCCATCCGCCGGCGCCCCGGTATAGCCAGGCGGGGTTGCGCCCGAAAATGCCAACAACAGTAGCGGCACGCCGGCGAATGCGCCGATCAGTAGCGCAAAGGGCGCGTTCCCGCGCCGACGCGAGGTGCGCTCCGTTTTGCGCGTCTCACTCAATAGCTTGCGCCCCATGGATACCTCATCGTTTCCATGGACTCACGCGCCGCCGCGAGTGTTTCAGCTATTTTGAGCCGTCAGGACCGCTTACCGACGTGCGCGGCTCAATAACACGTTTCGCCTACCGATGCACCGCCGTAAACAGCGTCTGCGTCCCGGCAACTCCACCCAGATTAAACGTCAGCGGCACCAGATTGTTGTCGGGCACGGCCGGGACGACCACGTTGAACTGGTAGAGTCCGACATAACCTGGCGCCAAGCCCTTATAGGACAGCGTGGCCGGCGTCGTTCCGAACATTATCTGAATCGGTTGCGCGAGCGAATTCGGAGGCGCGGGTTGGACAATTTGACCGGCCGGAATGTCCGGCGTCACGGCGCCAAATCCAACGCCATAAATAATGATCGTCTCCCCCGGTTTGGCGGGGCGCGACGCTACGCCTGCGATGGCGCCGGCCGGCACGAGAAAAGTTGTGCCATCCGGCAGCAGAGCGGCTGCGTACTGCTTATTATTTACCTTGAACTGGGGCGGCGCCAGCATCCCCGGCTCCGTCACGTTCACCGTGATGTTGTACGGATCGCTGGTCCCGGCGGGGGTGGTCACCGTCAATTGCTGCGGGCCGGTGCCTACGTTCGACGGCGCCTGCGCATTCACTTGGCCGGAGCTGATGAAATCGACGTATGCCGCCTGCCCGCCGATCGAAACGGACACGCCGTCAAGCGACGTAGGCGCGTTATTGCCGTTGAAATCCGAACCGGCCCACGAGCGTGTGTCCGGCGCCAGATTTGTCCCATAAATTTCAATCCACGATCCGGGCGCAACCGAAGTGAATCCGCCGAATGCCCCCGCGCTGACGACGCCATTTTGTGAAATGCTGGGCGTGCCACCCCCGCCGCTCGTGGCCGGAGTCAAGGTGTACCCGGTATTGTAAATATGGCCGATATCGGTGGGATACAGGCCGAAAGGAGTGTTCGCCGCATTCGCCGAGATGTAAATTCCGACGTTCCCCACATTTGTCGCCGGCGGCGTCCACTGCACTGTGATGACGCCGGTCGTATAGGGGACGTTGTTATGCTCGATGAACTCCAGCGGTTTTCCGGCCGGGCAGGCCGCGCTGGTCCGTGGAACCCCGATATCGGAGATAGCGGGCGCGGCGCACAGGACGCCTTGGTGCGAGTCCGGCGTAAACGTACCAGCCTGTCCGCCCGCCAAATTGCTACCGAGCCGCGCCGTCATCTCAAACCCGTAGACCTTGGCTATCGGGTCGGCGATGGTGATCGTCAAGGTTTGCACTTGGCCCGGAGTGTATGTCATGCCGTTCGGAAACGCCACCGACACGCTACCGCCGCCTTTGTTCACCGGCGTGCTGGTCAAATGACAGGTAGTATTGCTGGCGCAAGTTGATTCGCCCGTCCCCGGCACCGCCGTATAGTGCGCGTCCGGGCCGTATTCATAGGCATACATCAGCACCGGAATCACGGCCATCACTGCCGCGCACTTGGCCGCGATAATCTTTTTTCGTCGTTCCATCCATTCACCCCCGACAAAATTGCGCGTGTACTTTCACATCGGCGACCGGACGGGCTGGCATTAGGGCGCCCGTAGAACCGGTCCCTCACGGTCACGGCTCGGTAGGACCCCGCGAGCGGCTCGGTAAGTCACGGTCGCGGCAGGTCACGATCGCGGCTCAGTACATCTCTTTAAACACAGCAGCGCCTTTTTTGCTGTGGTGCTTAACGGGATTTCATCTAACCGGCTTTCCCGCACCCAGCGGAAGCCCTTCGGAACACTCACGACGTCGCCCGATCGAACCTCAAAGCGATAGATGTGATTCGTAATCGAATGGCGAAACGTGCCGAGCAGCGCGCCCGCCACTGCGTCCGGAATTTGCCCGCTCTCCGGAACATCCCAGAACCCCGGCATCCGGGCGCTCGCCGGCGGCCTCTTGAAAAGTAGTATCCGCCCGCGCTTCCTTATAAGGATGAGGGTCTGGCGCAGGAAGACGGTTTCCTTGGCGCGCGCTTTCACCGGCCGCTCGGTTTCGACGCCCAGCCGCCGGGCTTCGCAACTCTCGGCAATGGGGCAAATCGCACACCGCGGCTGGCGTGGCAGACAGATCGTCGCGCCTAGTTCCATCAGCGCCTGATTCGACTCCGCTGGATTTCGCCGGTCGAGTAATTCATCCGCCGCGTGCTGCAATCGCCGGCGCGTCGCGGACAATCGGATGTCGCCCGACTCATTGAACACCCGCGATAGGACGCGCGCCACGTTTCCATCCAGCACCGCGTGGGGCAGACCGAACGCAATGCTCGCGATGGCGGCGGCCGTATAATCGCCGACACCGGGCAGCTCGCGGATGGCGCCGTAGTCGCGCGGAAATCCGCCGCGTTCGACGATCACGCGGGCGGCTCGTTGCAAATTCCGGGCGCGCGCGTAATATCCAAGTCCCGCCCACGCCGTCAACAATTCCGGCTCCGGCGCCGCGGCCAGAGCGTCCACGGTGGGGAAGCGCGCCAAAAATCGTTCGTAGTATGGCACCACCGTGGCCACGCGAGTTTGTTGCAGCATGATTTCCGATACCCAGATGCGGTAAGGATCTTGCGTCTGGCGCCACGGCAGGTCGCGCCGCACGCGCCGGTACCATTTTCTCAATTGCACGACCAGCGGACTAGTGGTTTGCCTCACGTATAATGGGATTTTACAATTCTTTTG
>JBDTAT010000771.1:0-4832 GCA_039924505.1 Bryobacteraceae bacterium | reverse complement strand
GCGCCGGAATCGTGCATGGTTACGCAGGGTTTCCTTACCGCCAGCCTACTCCGCCCGAAGCGCCACCATCGGATCGATGCGCGACGCCCGGCGGGCCGGAACGTAACCGGCCACCGCGGCAACTGCGCCAAGAACCGCCAGCACCCCGCAGAACGTCGCCGGATCTGTCGCCGTCACTCCGAACAACAGGCTCGCAAGCGCCCGCGCGAGCATCCACGAAACGGCCGCCCCAATGAGCATTCCAAGCCCTGCCAGGCCGAGAGTTTGAACCATAATGCGGGCCTGCACGTCGCCCGCCGACGCGCCCAAAGCCATGCGAATTCCCAGTTCCTGCGTCCGCTGATTGACCGAATAGGAAATGACCGCATAGATTCCCAGCGAGGCCAGTATCAACGCGAACGCCGAAAATCCCGCCAGCAGCATCACCACAAAACGGCGCGGCGAGATGGCACGATCCACAATTTGTTGCAGCGTTCGAAACTCATTCGCCGGCAGGTTCGGATCCAGCGGCCGCAGCGCCGCGCGGATTTCCGAAGCCAGCCCCGCAGGTGGCAGCGCCGTCCGCGCCACCAGATCCACCGACGCATAATCGTTCGTCTGGCGGATCGGGAGATACATCTCCGCTCCCGACGCCCGTTCCACAGCCAGATGCCGCACGTCTCCCACCACACCAACCACCCGCCGTCCCCCGTCCTGCGTAACCATTTGTCCAATCGGATTCTCGCCCGGCCAAAGGGCGCGCGCCAGCGTTTCGTTGACGATGATCACACCCTCGCTCGACGGCGTATCCCGTTCGGTGAAATCCCGTCCCGCCCGTAATGGAATTCCCATCGCCCTCAAATATCCGTCGCTCACAATGCGCACGAAGGCAAACGGCGGCGGATGATCCTTTGAATACACGCGGCCTTTGGCTGCCACGCCCCAGGTCCGGTTGCGGCCCAGCGGCAGCACGTCCGTCAATCCCGCCGCCTCAATTCCCCGCGCGTCCCGCACCAGCCGCAGCGCCTCGTCATAGTAGGCGTTGCGCTTGGCTTGCGTTGAATACTGTGAGCTCGCATCCACGCGCATCGCCGCCGCGCGTTCCGGCTGGAATCCCAGATTGACGTCGAGAATGCGTAGAAAACTCCGGATCAGCAGCCCCGCGCCCACTAGCAACACACAGGCGAACGCCATCTCAGACACCACCAGCGCGCCGCGAATCCAGGTGTGCCGCTTGCCTGCGCTCGACCCTCGATGGCTGTCTTTCAGCGCATCGTGAACCGCCATCGCCGGAACCTGCAGCGCCGGAATCACGCCCACCAGCAAGCCGGTCAGCACCGCCACCGCCAGCGTAAACACCAGCGCGGCCCCGTCGAGCTGCACGCTCTGGAGCAGCGGAATGTTAATCGAATCGAGCTGCGACAATGTGCGCGTGGCAAGCGCCGCGATCGTCAGACCCAGCCCCGCGCCACAGCACGACAGCACCACGCTCTCGGTCAGCAGTTGGCGGACCAGCCGCCCGCGCCCCGCGCCCAGCGCCGCTCGTATCGCCAGTTCCTTCTGCCGCGCCGCCGATCGCGCCAGCAGCAGGTTTGAAAGGTTCGCGCATACAATCAGCATCACCACTCCCACCGCGCATGACAGCACGAACAGCGCCGGCCTGATCCGTCCGCTGACATGTTTCTCTAAAAGCGTCAGTCGTGGCCGAAAATCGCGATTGGGATCTCTTCGCTGGATCTGCGGGCCCAGCACTCCCAGCTCCGCTTGCGCCTGCTCCGCACTGACCTCCGGTTTCAGACGCCCGATCATCGCCAGCGTGTTTCCCCATCTGTCCGTTTCCGGCGTCATGGGAAACGGCGAGTACAGATCGATACGGCTGCCGGGCGCGAACACCGTCGCGAAATCGAATGAGGCCGGCAATACACCGATCACCGTCACCGGCGCGTCGTTCAGCGTGATGGGCCGTCCCACGATGCCCGGATCGGAAGCAAAACGCCGCTTCCACAATCCGTAGCTCACAAGCACCGCCTTCGGCCCGTGCCCCGAGCATTCCTCCGCCGTGAACGTTCTCCCCATTTGCGGCGTCACGCCCAGCACTGCAAAGAAGTTTTGCGATACAGGCACGTCGCTAAGCCGCTGCGGCTCGCCATTCCCTGTGAGTTTACTGTCGCCCGTCCCATAAAACGCGAAATACGCCGCAATGTCGGAGAACGACCGGTTCTGGGCCCGCAAATCGAGAAAGTGTCCCACCGGAACCGTTTGCCCCGATAGTCCCTCGTTCTCGGAAGCCGTCGCGATCCAGACCAGCCGGCCCGGGTCGCGGAACGGCAGCGGCCGCAGCAGCAGCGCATTCACCACGCTGAAAATCGTCGCGCTGGCGCCGATTCCCAAACCCGCAATCAGGATCGCGAAAATCGTAAAGCCAATGTCGCGCCGCAGCGTGCGGAATGTGTACCGCAAATCCTGAAGCAAGACGTCAAGCGCCGGAAGACCGCGCGCTTCCCGGTGCAGCTCCCGGTTCGCCTCCAGATTTCCCACGCGCAGCAGCGCCGCCCGCCGGGCGTCCTCCGGGGTCATGCCGCCGCGCATGTTGTCCTCGGCCAGCAGGGCCACATGCGACTCCAGTTCCCGGTCGAAATCGCGATCCAGTCCGCCCGTTCTGAAAAACGCGCGGATTCGCTTATCCCACACTCTTAGCTGGGTGAACATTGCGTTACCTCCTCGCCGCAAGCTGCAGCAGCCGTCCGATCACGCCCGAAACGCGCTCCCAATTTGCCGTCTCCGCCACAAGCTGTTTCCGGCCGGCCTTGGAAATCGAGTAAAATTTCGCCTTGCGGTTATTCTCCGACGTGCCCCACGCCGCCGCAATCCATCCCTTCTGCACCAGGCGGATCAGGCACAAATAGATGGTCCCCTGGTTCACCTGGAGGGCCGCTTCACTGATCTGCTCAATGCGGCGCGCGATGCCGTATCCGTGCAGCGGCCCCATGGCGTCCAGCGTCTTCAACACCATCAGATCCAGCGTGCCTTGCAGAATATCCGATTTGCTCTCCGCCATGTGCCCCTCCTGTGGGTGCTATAGAGGAGTCTGGCGGAGATTCCTGTGGGATGTCAAGAGGAAACCCGCGCGGCCGCCCCTTCCCCATGGAGCAGTCGTAGCCCTCCCCGCCTGACTGAGCAAACCGTTTACCGTCACGGCAATGCGGCTTTGTGTCGTCTTCGGCGTCAATGTCGAAGTGGGTGGTTTCTTCCCGCTGCCGGTGGCTCCGGTAATCGGAGTGCCAAGACGCGCGTCGTCGAGCGTCCAAGAGTCCTTGGGCGAGAAGCGGAGCAACTCCAGATTGCGGGGCCATATGGACACAGTTCCATGGATTCTACTGTGCGGCGGTGGCCGGTTGAAACAGAGCTTCCCTAATCCGTCGAACAGCGTGTCGACGCGCAACGCGCCGTCGTTTCTTGCGTTCTGGTCCTGGGTTACCGATACCTGGGCCGGAGCTGGATAACTCCAACTCGTCCACGATTCGAGAGCGGTTCCCGACCCACGCGCTATGCGGGTCAAGCGGTCCATAACATCGGCGTAGGAATAATTCGTGGTGACGCCGTTTTCGTCGGTGTCGCTGGTCCGCTTCAGGCTCGCCTGATCGTAGCATACGTCCGCGCACCCACGGCCGCGCCCAACGCATTCACGACAGCCGTCGGATACACATGAGCGAAGTCCCCATACGTGAACGCGGATTCGTGAATGGCGACTGCCTATGAACCCTTCGTTTCCGTGTCCCGTTTCACGGGGCTGGTATCCTGAAAATTCCGCATGTACAAGGATCTTAGGATCACGGTCGTAATCCCGTGTCTAAACGAGGAACAGGGGATCGAACTGGTGCTGCGGCGCATGCCGCCGTTCGTCGATGAAATGATTGTCGTGGATAACGGGTCGACCGACCGCACCTCCGACGTTGCGCGCAGTCTGGGGGCGCAGGTGATCCGGGAAGACGTTCGCGGCTACGGGCGCAGCTACAAGAAGGGCTTCGCCAACGCGACCGGCGACGTCATTGTCACGCTCGATGGGGACCACAGCTATCCGCCCGACGCTATCTCCTATTTGCTCGAAGCCTTTCTGCATCTGAATGCCGATTTTCTGAACGCCTCGCGCTTTCCGGTGCGCGATTCCCACGCGATGAGCCTGAAACACAAAATCGGAAATTTGATTTTGTCGCTGGCGATGTCGATGCTGTATTTCCGGTGGGTGCGCGATTCGCAATCCGGCATGTGGGTGTTCCGGCGCTCCATTCTGAAGGATATGCGGCTGGTTTCCGACAGCATGGCCTTCTCCGAGGAGATCAAGATTGAGGCGCTGAAGAATCCGCGCATCCGCTTCGCCGAGATCACCATCCTCTATTCCTCGCGCCTGGGCGAGGTGAAATTGAATGCGTGGCGGGACGGCATTCACAACCTATGGTTCCTGCTGAAGAAGCGGTTCGATTGAGCGGGCAGCCGTGCCGGACGTAACCGCGATTATCCCGACGTGGAACCGGCGCGAGCTGCTGGCGCGCCTGCTTGATAATCTGCGGAGACAAACGCGCCCTCCGCGCGAAACGCTGGTGGTGGATAACGGGTCCACGGACGACTCGGCGGACGCCGCGGCCGCGGCCGGCGCGAGGGTGATTCCCATGGGCGTGAATGCCGGCTTTGCGCGCGCCGTGAACCGCGGCATTCGCGAGAGCCGTACGGAATGGGTGGTCATCGTGAACAACGACGTCGCTCCGGCGCCGGACTGGCTGGAAAAACTGGAACAGGCGGCCGGCAGTTCGTGGTTCGCGACCGGCAAGCTGCTGCGCGCGGGCGACCATCGCATG
>JBDTAT010000770.1:0-16424 GCA_039924505.1 Bryobacteraceae bacterium | reverse complement strand
CTCGTCCATTTTGCGGAATTGAGACGGAAGGCGATCGTCGGGCGATCTGATTTCAATCACGAGATCGGGAGCGCGGTCTAGATACCGGTCGTCAGCCACTTCGCCAAGAACCGCGGCGACGTCGGGCAGCCGGAAGACTATCTTGCCTCCAACCTTCAGACGGCAATGAATCTCGGTTCCCGCGAAGCCGCCCGCGTGCGTATCGAAATACTCATCCAACTTCCGGAAGCATCGGCCTTGAATTCGGCCATGAGAAATTGTTCCCAAGTTCAACTCCACCACGTGGCCGTCCGTATACTCGCAATGCTCGTAGGCCGGGTTCGTCAGGTATTCTTCGATGCTGATCGGCGCGGCAATGGTCGAAGTGCTCATTAGAAAAAAATCGATTCCAGTGGAATTTCAAGCCCCGGCAAAACATCGCCGCCGGCGAGGTTTTCCCCGATAATCACGGTCGCCACTGGCGCATTCGGCGCAAAAACGAACGCCGACTTTTCTTCGGGAACGATCAGCCAGCCCAGGCGCGCGCCATTCAGAAAATATTCATCCATTTTGCGGAATTGCGCCGGAAGGCGATCATCGGGCGAGCGCACTTCAACCACCAGATCCGGAGCGCGGTCGAGATAACGGCCATCCGCCACCTCGCCAAGAACCGCGGCGACGTCGGGCAGTCGAAAGACAATCTTGCCTCCAACCTTCAGGCGGCAATGGATCTCGGTGCCGGCGAAGCCGCCCGGGTGCGTATCGAAATACTCATTCAACTTCTGGCAGCATCGGCCTTGAATTCGGCCATGAGAAATTGTTCCCACGTTCAACTCCACCACGTGGCCGTCCGTATACTCGCAATGCTCGTAGGCCGGGTTCGTCAGGTATTCTTCGACGCTGACCGGCGCGGCAATGGCCGAAGTGCTCATGCACCAAAATTTTATCATGCCGCCGACTGCCGGGTTTGGTAGGATAATGGGTTGTCAGGCTCCGGGCTTCGTGCAATGGGAGGCCGCGAACCCCGCCAGGTCCGGAAGGAAGCAACGGTAGCGGTTCAAACGTGTGCCGCGGATCACCCGGGGTCTGGCATAGCAATTCCGTTCTTCGTATCCCCATGTATCAAGTAATTGCCAGAAAGTACCGGCCCCGCAACTTCAAGGAGCTGATCGGGCAGGAGCACGTCCGGACGACGATTGAGAACGCCATCGCGCAGCGCCGCATCGCGCACGGTTACATTTTCTCCGGCCAGCGCGGAACCGGCAAAACCACCGTCGCGCGAATTCTCGCCCGGTGCCTGAACTGCATTGAGGGCCCCACCACGACGCCGTGCGGCGTCTGCGCGAGCTGCCTCGAAATCAGCGCTGGCAACGCCGTGGATGTTATCGAGATCGACGCGGCCTCCAACCGCGGCATCAACGAAATGCGCGAGCTGCGCGAGAACGTTCGCTACCAGCCGGCGCGCGACCGCTACAAAGTGTTCATCGTGGATGAGGCCCATCAGATCACCAACGAGGCGTTCAACGCCCTTCTGAAGACCCTTGAAGAGCCCCCGGAATGGGTCGTCTTCGTGTTGTGTACCACCGAATCCCACAAGATTCCCAGCACCATCGCCTCGCGCTGCCAGCAGTTCAGCTTCCGCTCGGTCGATTTCGCCGAGATCGTCGGACGCATGGAGTGGATCTGCCGCGAGGAAGGGATTCAGGCGGAGCCGGAAACGCTCGGCGTGCTGGCGCAGTCGGGGGAGGGGAGCGTGCGCGATTCGCTCTCGGCGCTCGATCAGGCGATTGCGTGCTGTGGCACAACGCTGAAGGCGGCCGAAGTGCGGACCCTGCTTGGCATGTTCTCGCTCGATTCGCTCGGCGCGGTGGCCGAGGCCCTGCTGAAGGCCGATTCTGCCGCGATGCTGGAGTTGGTGGCGGACCTCGAACGCAACGGCCGCAGTCTGCAGCATTTCTGCCGGGAGCTGGCGCGCTATTTCCGCAATCTGTTGGTGGCCAGGATTGCCGGCCCGAACACGCTCCTGATTGCCGCCCCGGCCAATGAGCAGGAGCGGCTCGGCGCTGTCGCTCAGAAATTTTCCGAAGACGACCTGACGCGCTATCTGCAGTTGACCCTCGACCTGTTCAAGGAATTACAGTACGCGCCGCAGACGCGGCTTCATCTGGAATTGGGATTGTTGCGGCTGGTTCACGCCGGACGGTTGCTGCCGATTGAAGACGCGCTCGCATCGCTCGGAGACGCCGGTGGCGGCCTGACCCCCAGCCCGCGCACGGAAGCAGCAGCGGCGGCGAAAAGGAATATCCCCGCCGGCCGCGCCACTTCGCCCGGCGCGACCCAGCCGGTCTCTTCGGCGCCGGCGAGCGGCGATTTGCGCAGCCGGTTGCAGGCGGCGCTGCTGGCGGCCGGCCGGAAATTTACCGCCGATGCCGTGGCCCACTCCGAGGTCTCCGAATCCGGTTCGGAAGTAATGTTTCTTTCTCCGAAGAAATTCTCGCTTTCGATGAACGCTGCCGACTTGCAGAAGGCGGCGGTCGAAGTGGCGGGCCGCCCGATGCGGGTTACTGTGAAATTCGATGAGCCATCCGCGGGCGATGCGCGCGCGTCCGCCACGGCGCCTCCGGACGCCGAAAGTGAAGTGAGCCGGCGCGCGCTGGCGCATCCGGAGGTCCAGGAGTTTCAGCAGAAATTTCCGGAGAGCCGCGTCCGTGCGGTTCGGGATCTGAAACAATAGAACACGCCGCGCTCCAAGCGGCCCCAGGAGTCCAACCATGAACATGCCCGGAAACATGCAGGCGATGATGAAAAAGGCTCAGCAGATGCAGCAGAAGCTGCAGGAGGAAATAGCGCTGATTCGCGTCGATGCCTCGGCTGGCGGCGGAATGGTGTCCATCAAAATGGACGGCCACAAGAACGTGTTGTCCGTGAAGATCGATCCGGAAGTGGCCGGCGATGTCGAGATGTTGCAGGACATGATGGTGGCCGCGTTCAACGAAGCCGTGAAAAAGGTGGAAGAGGAAACGCAGGGCAAAATGGGCGGCATGCTGGGCGGGATGGGTCTGCCGCCCGGCCTGCTGTAAGCTCCGAGGCCCACATGCCGGACTTTGCCGAACCGCTCGCGCGGCTGATTCAGGAGCTGAAACGTCTCCCGGGCGTCGGACAGAAATCCGCGCAAAGAATAGCATTCCATTTCCTCCGCGTGCCACGCGAGGACGCCGAGCGGCTCTCGCAGGCCCTGGTGGACGTGAAAGACAAGCTGGGCCTTTGCGCACTGTGCAATAACATCAGCGACGCCGAGCTTTGCAACTTCTGCCGGGATCCGGAGCGCGACCGTAACGTGCTCTGCGTCGTGGAAGAGCCGCACAACATCCCGCCCATCGAGACGACGCGCCAATTTGAAGGACTGTATCACGTTCTGCACGGCGCCATTTCCCCGTTACGCGGCATGGGCCCAGAGAAACTGCGCATCCACAACCTGCTGCCGCGGATCGAGAGCGATCAGGTAAAGGAGATCATTCTGGCGACGAATCCAACCGTCGAGGGCGAGGCAACGGCAGTCTATCTATCGCGTCTCCTGAAGCCATTGGGCGTGAAGGTGACGCGTATCGCCATGGGGATTCCGGTCGGCAGCGACCTGGAGTTCGCCGACGAAGTGACTATGATGAAATCGCTCGAAAACCGGCGGGAGATGTGATGAAATCCATTCTGATTACTGCGATCCTGGTTGGCGCCGCCGGCATCTGACGCTGCTCGAATCGAATATCGAATACGCGAAGGCGGACGGCGTCAGCCTGAAAATGGACGCCTCCATTCCAGACTGTAAGGTACGTTGAGACGTACACCCGCCAATACAAGGTGGACAAGAAGCGGCTCGCAATCCCGGAGAATCGGCGGGCGGCCACGGGGACCGCCCTACAGTGCTCCGCTAACAGGTTCTTGGCTGAGTGAAAGGGATGCCCGCCAAAAGCCCGATGACCGGCATGCCGCGTTCTGTGGAACGCCTATTCGATAGTAATCGAGTCGACGTTAATCACGTCGCCGTCCATCGTGCCGCTGACCTTCGCCTTCAGGTCCTTTTCCTTCGAGCTGGCCTTCAGCGCCGCCAGCGCTCTGGCGTTGCCGCCCTCGTCAAACTTGAGGAACTTGCCGTCCGACGTCACCAGGGCATACCCGCCCTTGGAGCAATCGAGCGCGCACTGGCGCGTATGGCTCGATAAATCGCGCCCCTTGCACATCACGTCCACAACGGTGCCCGTCCACGTCTCGGCGAAACCGAGCGCGGCGAACAGCGTAAAACCGGCCGTATATTTCACCAACCGCATGATGCTCATAATTTGCCTCATCCTCCCGGAAACGCCAAATCCCGGTCACCCGCGGTACGCCGTCCTTAGTAACTACTGGGAAACGCGAGCGCCATAGTCTGGCACTCCACATGCTACCGGAAAGGCGATGAATCCGCAAGCGATCCTCCTCCCCCTCCTCCTGCTGCCGGTGGCATTCAGCATCGCCCTGGCCGTTGGGTTCACGCAACGCCGGTCGCGCGTTCGCGAAACTCGTATCCGTCTGATGCGGCAGCGGTTGATCGATTCAAATCCATGAGCGCCCCGATGCCGGCCGCCGATTTCACTTGCGTCTATCGCCGCCCATGTTTATACTGGCTTTTTTTGGCGCACGGCGATGACTCCGCAAGTGACAGAACAATTCGCGCCGTCGGGCAGGGACGAAACCGACCCTTTGGCGCCTCAGCGGGAGGCCGCGCTGTTCTACGGGCTGTTCCTCCGGGGCCATTCGGCCGAAATGCTTCGCCGGGATATCGACGTTCCTAAGCCGGTCCTTCAGAAGTGGTTGAAGCCCAGCCGTTATGAGAGTTCCTTTCAGCAGACCCTGAAACGCACCTACCACTTCCGCAAACAGGTGCTCGCCATCTTCGACGAGTTAGTCGATAATGAAAAAAATCGCGCACGCGTTCAATAACCGCGCGCATCCCTTTCATGCGGATCCCCATCTATCAGGTGGACGCTTTTGCCAGCCGTTTGTTCAGCGGCAATCCGGCGGCTGTCTGTCCGCTCGACCGATGGCTTCCCGGCGATACCCTGCAATCGATCGCGGCTGAAAATAATCTTTCCGAGACCGCGTTTTTCGTATCCGAAGACGACAAGTACCGGCTGCGCTGGTTTACTCCCCAGGCGGAGGTCGATCTGTGCGGCCACGCCACTCTTGCCTCGGTGTTCGTCATTTTCACGCACCTGCGGCCTGCACTTCAGGAAGTTTCGTTTCGCACCAAAAGCGGCAAGTTGACCGTGCGGCGCCGCGAGCGGGGTTTCCTTGCTCTCGATTTCCCCGCGCGGTCGCCCGCGCCGTGCGGCATTCATCCCGGCTTGATCGCCGCGCTCGGCGCGACGCCTGAGATCGTCCTTGCGGCCCGCGATTATCTGGTGGTCTACGAGTCCGAGGAGCAGGTGCGCGCACTGCGGCCCAACATGCAGCTTCTCGCGGACACCGGGCGGTTCGCCGTCATTGTCACCGCGCCGGGCCGCCACGCCGATTTCGTCTCGCGATTCTTCGCCCCCTCCCAGGGCATACCGGAGGACCCCGTGACGGGTTCCGCCCACTGCACGTTGATCCCGTATTGGTCCATGCGCCTCGGAAAGCCACAACTTCACGCGCTCCAGGTCTCGACCCGCGGCGGCGAGTTGTGGTGCCAAGACCAAGGCGCGCGCGTTGAAATCGCCGGCTGCGCGGTCCAGTATCTGGACGGTTTCATCCATCTCGATTAAGCACCGTTCCAATTTGAGATGTTTCAATTCGGCACGCAGTATGATGAAGACGAGGAGACTTTGCTATGGGAACGAAACCGGGCAGCGCTAAAATCGGCGATCGCGATACCGATGAGCAACTGGTCGACACGCTTCAGGCGATCTTCGGCAAGCACCCGGGTTTTCGCCCGGCGCATGCGAAGGGCATCGTCTGCGAAGGAATGTTCAACGCTTCGGCCGCGGCCGGAGCCATCAGCAGGGCGCCTCATCTGGCAGGTGGCGCCGTTCCGGTCACCGTCCGATTTTCGAACGGTTCCGGAGTTCCCACGCTCCCCGACGGCGATCCCAACTCCAGCCCGCGCGGCATGGCCCTCCGATTTCATCTCCCTAACGGCGTAGCGACGGACATCGTCGCGCACTCCGTGAACGGCTTTCCCGCCGCGACTCCGGGGGAATTTCTCGAGTTCTTGCGCGCCTTGGCCGCTAGTGGACCGGAGGTAACGAAACCTGCGCCGATCGACGTGTTTCTGGCAAACCACCCACGGGCGCGCGCGTTCGCCCAGGCCCCCAAACCCGCCCCGGCCAGCTTTGCCACCGAGTCCTACTTCGGCGTCAACGCATTTCGTTTCGTCAACCGGGATGCCAACGCGCGCTACGGCCGTTATCAAATTCGGCCTATCGCCGGTGAGCAACATCTGAGCGCCGACGCCGCCGCGGTTCGACCCGCGAATTTCCTATTTGACGAATTGGCCCAGCGCTTCACCAGCGGACCGGTGCGGTTTCGCCTCTCGGTCCAGCTGGCCGAAGATGGCGATCCGGTCTCCGATCCGTCACAGCCATGGCCCGACAGCCGCGCGCAGGTCGAACTGGGCAGCATCGCAATTACGGGCGCCGTGACCGATAGCGACGCCGCCCAGCGAAGTCTACTCTTCGATCCGCTTCACCTGGTCGATGGAATCGAGCCTTCCGATGACCCGGTTCTAAGAGCCAGGCCCGAAATTTACGGCATCTCTTTCAGCCGCCGGAATCCCACCGCCTGAGTTACTGTGCCAAATTTATTGCCTCGCTCGATCCGCCCGGCCGTACTGCTCTTGCTTTCCGTGGCTCTGTTGTCCGCCCAGAATTTTTTCTTCTTGCAGATGTCCGATCCGCAATTCGGCATGTACGCCGACAATCGGAATTTCGCCCAGGAAACCGCGAATTTTGAATTTGCCATCGCGACCGCGAACCGCCTCCATCCCGCCTTCGTCGTGGTTTGCGGAGACTTGGTGAACCGGTCTGGCGACGCCGCGCAAATTGCCGAGTACCGCCGCATTGCCGCCAAACTCGACCCGGCGATCCGGCTCTACAACGTTGCAGGCAACCACGATGTCGGCAACCGGCCGACGCCCGCGTCGCTAGCCGCCTACCGGCGCAATTTCGGCCCCGATTATTACACTTTCCGGCATGGCGGTTTCGAAGGCTTCGTGCTCGACTCCAGTCTCATTCAACAGCCCCAAGACGCATCCGAAGATGCCGCCCGCCAGCGGCAATGGTTAAAACTGGAACTCAAGAAAGCGGCCGGCTCCGGCGTCCACTGGCGAGTCGTCTTTCAGCATATTCCCTGGTTTCTGGAGTCTCCCGGCGAGCCCGATCAGTACTTCAACATTCCACGCGGCGTGCGCGCAGGCTATCTGGAATTATTCCGCCAGTCGGCCGTCGAGTATGTATTCGCCGGACACTACCACCGCAACTCTTACGGCAACACTCCGTCTCTGCACGTCATCGCCACCGGACCGGTCGGCAAACCGCTCGGCCCGGACCCCTCCGGTATCCGCGTGGTAACCGTGACCGCCTCCAGAATTGAAAGCCGTTATTATGGGCTTGGGAACATCCCCAATCAAATTGATCCAGCGGCCCCGCAAAATCCTGGAAACTGAGTAAATGATGGAGCCATACTAACCACGCCCATGTTATTAGAACAACCGCGCATCATCCGTATCCTCGTTCTCGCTTCCCTTTTGAGTCTGCCCTCCGTAGCGCAAGTCGCTCCCAGCACCTCGCTATCCGGAACAGTGGTCGATGCCAGCGGCGGTTCGGTTCCCAAAGCCTCCGTGGAGTTGACTAACACGGGCACCCAATTCACCCGGCGCACCAGCACTAGCGCGCAGGGCCGTTTTCTATTCAACCTGGCGCCGCCCGGCCTTTACGATCTGGCCGTGACGGCCGCTGGCTTCGCGCCCTACCGCCAGCATGGCATCACACTCGACGTAAACACTCCCGCATCCATCGCGATCACGCTTTCCATTCGCGCCGCCGCGGAGCAGGTCACTGTCCAGGCGAACGCGCCCATGGTGGATACCGAGTCCGGCACGCTGCGCCAGATCGTCTCGGGAAAATATATTCAGGACCTTCCGCTGAACGGCCGGAACGCCGCTTCGCTGGTTTACATGGCGCCGGGAACCGTGGCCGGGAAAGGAACCGACACCGCCACCTATGCCAGCACTAGCGACACCATCGCGGTCTCTGTGAACGGCACGTTCGGCGATCAAGTCAGCTACAAGTTAGACGGCGCCACGCATCAGGACAGCATCACCAATCTCAACGCGGCGTTTCCGAACCCCGACGCGCTGGCGGAATTCAGCGTGGAGACGAATAATTTCGACGCCCGCTATGGCGGGTCGGGCGGCGCGGTCGTCAACATCGTCACAAAATCGGGAACCAACGCTTTGCACGGCTCGTTGTTCGAATACCTGCGCAACGGCGACTTGAACGCCCGTAATTTCTTCGCTCCTCAACACGACGCGTTGAAGCGGAACCAATTCGGCGGCGCCGCCGGTGGCCCCATCCGCAAGGACAAGCTGTTTTTCTTCGGTTCTTATCAGGGCACTACCGTCGACAACACATCCTACGGCAACACCGCCTTTGTCCCCACCGCTGCCATGCGCCAGGGAGATTTTTCGAGCCTGCCGAAGCCGCCGGTGAATCCCGCAACCGGGAAAGCGTTCCCCGGCGCCGTCATTCCCGTCAGTTTGTTCTCACCGGTCAGCGCCGCGATGCTCGATAAAATTCCAACTTCGTCCGACCCCGCGGGCAAGTTGCTCTACGCCGTTCCCAGTAACACGCGCAATCACCAGTTGCTCGCGAAAGCCGATTACAACGCCGGCGCGCACCAGATCTCCGCCAGTTTCTTCTTCGTCCATTACACCGATCCCGGTTGGAACGCGAACAATACCCTTCTGAATTACAAACTCGGCCAAGTGCAGACGACGCAGGAATTCAAGGCGAGCGATACCTATACGATCAAGCCGAATCTGCTGAATTCGTTCACCATCGACGGCCTGATACTCGATTCCACTCAGACCAGGACCGCGCCGTTTTCCATCTTCGATTTCGGTAATCTGAACGTGACCAAGCCCGCGGCTCAGTTTCAGGAGACCGCCGTCTCCGTCACCGGCTTCTCCGGCTGGGGCTCCGGTGGCGCGCAGCCGCCGGGCGAATGGATTCGCAATAACTTCGAAATCTCGGAAATGTTGACCTGGGTGCGCGGCAGCCATTCGATGCATATGGGCGCGGACATCACGCCGTACGTGCGCTTCGACTCCTCTACCGGATACCAGGAAGAGCCGGTCTTCAACTTCAACGGATCGTTCACCGGCAATGGGCTCGCCGATTTCCTGCTCGGCCGCGTCAACACCTTTACCCAGACCGCCGGTAAAGCCAAGTTCACGCGCGGTCCGCAAGTCAGCGGATTTTTTCAGGATAATTGGCGCATCGGATCGCGCTTCTCGCTCGATCTGGGATTGCGTTGGGACCCGTTCCTTCCCTACACCGATCCGGTTGCCCAGCAAGTCGGCGGGTATATTGCCGGGTACCGCTCAACGCGGTTTCCCAACGCCCCCTCGGGACTGGCGTTCGCGGGCGATCCGGGTTTTCCGTCCGCCGGCATGTATGCGAACCTGCCGAACTTCGCTCCCCGCGCCGGGTTCTCCTGGACCGCAATTCCCGGAACACACTCCACCATCGTGCGCGGCGGATGGGGCATGTTCTACATTCAGCCGTTCGTCCGCCTCTACAATAATTTCGTCCAAAACGCGCCGTTCAGTCCGTCTGAGACCTTGTTTGGCGTGAACCTCGACGATCCCTACGGATCGGCCGGAGTTACCAACCCGTTTCCGCCCTTCGCTCCCGTGCATCCTGGCGCGAACACCCAATTCGTCCGGCCCCTCCAGTATCAATACTTCAATCCAAACTGGCACGTGGGCCACACCAATGCGTTCAACTTCACCATCGAGCATCAATTGCAAGCCAATCTTGTCCTCCGCGCCGCCTATGTTGGAACCGAAGGACGCGATCTCCAATTCTTCCAGGAGCAGAACCCTGCCGTGTTCGGCCCCGGCGCCACCATCGCGAATACGAACGCCCGCCGTCCTCTTGCGCCGGATTTCGCTTCTCTCATTCAGATGACCAACGGCGGCGTCTCCAATTACAACGCGCTGCAGGTGACCGTTGAAAGACGGCTCAACCGCCAGATCGCTTTCGTCGCCAACTATACCTACTCCAAATCGCTGGACAATCTTTCGGTGGACAGCCAGTTCACCGTCTCGAACCCCGATCCGTTCAACAGTGGTTTCAACTACGGCCGTTCCGATTTCGACACGCCGCACAATTTTTCGTTCTGGGGTCTGTGGGATCTCCCGAAAATGGCGTCGTCGCCGTGGCTGATCAAAGGTCCGCTCGGCGGGTGGGAGATGACCGGTATCTGGACTTGGCATAGCGGCACGCCGTTCTCGGTTACCTCCGGCCAGGACCGCTCACTCAGCGGGACAGGGCTTGACCGCGCCGACGTGAATGGCGATCCGTCGCTCAGCGCCGGCCGGCCGCGCAATGACGTTATCAATCAATATTTCAACGTCACCGCGTTTGCTCTCAACGCTCCAGGCACATTCGGAACTGCGCCCCGCAACCTGCTCTGGAATCCGCGCTACGCCAACCTCGACTGGTCGCTACAGAAATCGTTCCCGCTCTCCGAGCAACGCCGCATCCAGCTTCGCGCCGATTTTTTCAACGTGTTCAACAACGTCCATCTCAACGCGCCCGGATCGAATCTGAGCAGCGCTTCCACGTTCGGCAAAATTAATGGCGCCGGTGAACCGCGCATTGTGCAAGTGGCCCTGCGCTTCGCGTTCTGAGCTTTCGAGCGGCCTTCCGGCTACGCGATATGCGCGCCCGTCACCTCGACAAATAGCGAATATATCGACTGGCTCGCCGCCATGAACAACCGGTTTCGCTTCGTCCCGCCGAAGCACAAGTTGGCGCACGTCTCCGGCAGTAGTATCATCCCGATGCGCGTTCCGTCGGGAGCAAACACGTGTACGCCATCGTAGCCTTCGCCCACCCAACCGGCGCCGGCCCAGATGTTTCCTTCAGTGTCGGCGCGGATGCCGTCGGCCAGGCCCGCTCCCTTGCCCGGCATATCCATGTTGATAAACTGCCGCCCGTTGCGCAGCGCGCGCCCGTCCACTACATCGAACACTTTGATGATCTTCGGCGCCTGCGGATAATGCGTCGCGCCCGTGTCGCACAAATAGAGCAGCTTGTAATCCGGCGAGAAGCACAGCCCGTTCGGCTTGTACGCCTCATCGGTTACCATCTCCATCTTGCCCGTCTTCGCGTCGATGCGGTAGACCGCTTCCTTCAGCTCCATCTTGGCCTTGTGCCCCTCGTAGATGCTGAGGATTCCGTAGCCCGGATCGCTGAACCAGACGCCGCCATCCGGATGCACAATAATGTCGTTCGGCGCGTTTAGCGGCTTGCCCTGCCATGTGTCGGCCAGCACGGTCACAACGCCCGTGTGTTCGTAGCGCACCACCCGCCGCGTATCGTGCTCGCAGGTAACCTGCCGGCCCTCCCAATCGAAGGTGTTGCCGTTGGAATAGTGCGACGGCGAGCGGAAGGCGCTCACATGTCCGTCTTCCTCAAGCCATCGCATTTGCCGGTCGTTCGGAATGTCGCTCCAGATAAGATAGCGGCCGCCGCCATTCCATGCCGGCCCCTCGGCCCAGCGATATCCCGTGTGAACGCGCTCGATCCCCGCGTTGTTGCCTTTCAGTTTCGCAAACCGCGGGTCCAGCACGATTACGTTGGGGTCTGGATAGCGGATGGGATTCTTGCCGCTCCAGTCGCGCTCAGCCGCCGCTGGTTGCGCGAGCGCGGCGCCGGCCAGCGCTCCTCCCAATCCGGCCTTCACAAAAAAGCGGCGGTCGAATCCGCGCGCGGCAGTTGGCGATGTTTCAGGTTTGATGGCAAGCACAGTGCAAGCCAGTATATCGCAGCCGTCGGCCGGATTAAGCCGCTACCGCGCATCCGGCGCATTCGAGCGCATTGATGCGCTCCGCCACCAGGCAGGTCAACTCCTCCGGATACCAAACCAGTTGCGCCGACGACGGCATCCATGGCTGAAGTTGCGCCATATCCCACGGCGCCGACGCGCCCGCCGCTTGAAATCCCAACATGTCGGCGATGCTGCAGCCGACGTGTACCAGCGATGTCATCGATCGCCGTTCCGCGCCTGGCCCGTCGTGCCCGGTTTGCACGTCATGGTGGTGCAGCGCCAGTTCGCGGATCTCCTCCGGCAGGCCCCAGCTTTCCGCCAGTAGCCAGCCCGCCTCGCAATGGTCCAATCCGAACATGGCCCGCTCATATGCCCGCAATTCGTCCGCTCCAACCTCGGTGGTAAGCAGCAGCTCGTTGTATCGCTCCGGTTCGGCCACCAGGAATGCCAGCCGTCCGATATCGTGCAGCAATCCCGCCGTATAGGCCGTGTCCCGGCTTCGACCGTACTGGCGCGCCAGATGGTTGCAAAGTGTCGCGCACGCCAGGTTGTGATGCCAGCAGCATCGCAACGCCGCCGAGTTCGCCGCCGGCGCCAAAAACTTGCATAGGCTCAGCATCATCACCAGCGAATTCAACCGCTCCACACCCAGCAGAGACAACGCCTGCAAAATCGAATCCACCCGCCGCGTCGCGAACAATGGCGAATTCACGATCCGCAGCACCTCGGCCGACAATGCGGCGTCGGACCGCAGCAGATTCGCCACCTCCAGGAAGGAGACGTCTTCATTGCCGAGCAGGCGTAGCAGCCGGGTGGCAATGGCCGGTAACGGCGGTAGATTGCGCAAAAACGACGGAGCAACCATAAATGTTCGTCCGCGGGGAACAATCGCGGCCCAATTGAAACATATCGGCAACGCACGGAAAGATATGAATTTTGCGCGGAATGGCAGTCGCCAGCGGCCGGCGGCAACTGGAATCAGTCGAAACCGCAGTTCTGGGAGTTGGCGCTATATCCCGGTAGATGCGCCGCGGCATAGCACCCTTCATTGATGAGCCGGGCGACTACAACCCGGCACGGAGGCAGAGGCCTCGGCCGGCCCCCATAGCGAATCGGCAGCGAGATAAACCCGTGAACGTGACAGCGCGGCCCGCGCTTCTATACCGGCACGTACTGCCGCAAATAACGATGGGCCATCCGGAAACCAGTCTTGAAATCGTCGCTGAAGTCTGCCCCGCGGTTGGGCGACCCGTACAGCGGGTCCTCGTGCTCGATATTCATCGCGCCGGTATATCCCATGTCTTGAAACACTGTGAAAAACGCTGCCCAGTCGATCGACCCCAGACCGGGGAGCCGGTAGCGCCACCACCGCACGCCATCCACCGGGTTGATTCCGCCACGCCGCAGCATCGGCCACATGATCTCCGTGTCTTTCAGATGGATGTCGTGGATCTTGTCCACATACTCGCGTGCCGTCGCAATCGGGTCCATAAACTGCCACACCAGATGCGACGGATCGAACTGAATGCCCACGTAGGGCGAGTCGCCGAATCCTTTGAACAGCGCGTCGTAACCCACCGGACTGGTCGCCACGTTGGGCCCGAACGGATACGGCTCCCACAAAATACGCACGTGATGTTTCTCGCAAACCGGAAAATATTTTTCCGTGTACACGCGCACAATCTGGTCCACTTGTTGCCCCAGGCTCTGGCCTTTCACCTGTCCGGAGGCCGATTGCACATACGGCACACCCAGCGCGCCCGCCAGTTCGATCACCTTGATGAAGTAATCGTTCTCCTTGGCCTGCGCCGCCGCGTCCGGCGAAATATGATTCTGCGTGCAACCGAGCACCGAAACGTACAACCCGCTCTGCGCAATCCGCGCCTTGATCGCCTCCACTTGCCCGGCCGTCAGCGTCGTCGGGTCCAGCGTCGATCGCGATCGCGCCGCCAGCGCCAGGCTCGTGAATCCTTCCTGTTTCGCGAACGCCAGATTCGCCTCTGTATAACTTCCGAGCACGCCCAGCTTCGGCTTCCACTCCTTGCGCTCCCGCCGCTCGACCGTCGTCTGGCCCGCCGCACCCACTGCCGCGGCAGCCGCCGACAACAGCGTCCTGCGCGTCCAATTATCGTCACTCATAGTTTTCACCCTATCATCTCCGCCACAAGCCCTGGAGCCTCCATCGGAAATAGATGCCCATACGCGTCCACATGCGCGTCTTTTCCAAGCCGGAAGCGTGCGGCCAGCCCGCGCGGCGTCGGCGACGCACCCATATCCAGCGCGTTCGGCGTCACCGGACGCGCCGACCGCACCACGCGCACCGGAATTTCGATGCGTGCGATCTCCTCTCCGATATCGGCGTCCCCGGCCGTGCTATTCGCATAGATCGACGCTTCCACCGCTGGCGGACACGCCAACTCGAAGCCGTCTCCATCCGCCGCCGGCAGTAATCCGTAACCGCAATAGTCGCGCAACACCGCCCGATCCCAGCTAGCAAACGGCGGGCGGTTCTCGAACCGCTCGAACATCTCCTCGGCCGATGCCCACCGGTTCCGCCTCCGCGCCGTGTAGTGCTCCCCGGCGCGCGCACCGGCGTACGCCTCCGGCGGAAAAATCACCGGATCCAGCAGCAACAGCCGGCCGAACGCTTCCGGCCTCAGCGCCGCCGCAAGCGTCACCGAATGGCCTCCCATGGAATGACCCACGCCCACCGCGCTCTCGAGGCCCAACGCATCCACCACCGCCGCCACATCCTCGCCGAACGCGCGCCACGTGTAGGGCGGCGCCGGCTTCGTACTGTGCCCATGTCCGCGTAGATCCACCGCTAACACTCGGCGGCCCGGCAAGCGTCTTACCACCTGATCCCAACAACGCCCATGAAACCCGGTCGCATGGCACAGCAGCACAGCCGGCTCCGCACCCGGCCACTCCCAAACCGCCAGATCCACTCCGTTCACAGCCATCATCCGCGGCTCCGGCATCTTCAGCCAACCAGTCACAACTCCCTCAGAATTCATCTAGGGCCAGCAAATATAGGGCTTCCAGCATCATTTTCACAACTCGAATAGTTCGTTTTTCGCTTCGCCCGAGCTATCCTCGGCACAGAGGCGCAAAGGCGCGCCCGAATCTTCACTCACAGAAAGGACACGTGTCATGAAAAACGGATCGAAGAATATTGTCCGGCGAATGCTCGCCTCGCTTAAACCGAAGCCTCCTGTCGTTGCTCCCGAGGACCTGGACAATCAGATCTTATCGAAGAATCTCTTGCAACGAGCGCGGCAGCTCGATCAGCAGGCGCAGCAAGCCGCGGAGCGCGAAACTCTCATGTAGACGGCAACGGGTGAGGCCGGCGCATTGCTGCTCTATTCGCCGGCCTCGCCCGCTGTCTCTTCCACAATTTCGTAACTGGTGACAATTTGCACGACCGGCCGCAGCGAGGCCGCCACGCCGCAGTATTTTTGATCCGACAGTTCAATGGCCCGCGCCACCGCGGTCTCCGATAAATTCCTCCCGCGAACGATGTGGCGCACTTCGATACGCTCGAAGCCGCGTGGATGCTCTAGCCGCCGCTCGCCGCGCACTTCCACCCGGTAGTCCGTCACCCGCTCGCGCTTCTTCCGCAAAATCGCCACTACGTCCACGCCCGTGCAACTCCCCAGCGCCATCAGCAGCAACTCCATCGGCGCCGGCGCGCTGTTCCGCGTTCCGTCCGTTTCCACCGCGATCGAATGCCCCGAAGGACTGGTCGCAATGAAAAAGCCGTTGCCCGCGCAGCGCGCCACCGCCGCCTTCGTGTTTTCGCTCATATTCCCTCGCTATTCTACCCGCATCACGTCCGGCAAAAATATTCTCAACCCCTTGATTCACCGGCGGTTACTACCAATTCCGCTACCCCGATGGTTCGGATTCGTCATTCCGTCTGCTATCTTTCTTACGGGGCGGGGAATTGCGCTCGCGACCGGTCTTGGGCAGGCCGGCCGCTCCTTCCTCACGAGCGCAATTGGCGGACCCGCCCCTCATGTTACGGTGAAGGAATGCGATTGGTTGTTGCAACACTACTCTGCGCGTCCGTTTTGTGCTTTGGGCAACTCTCGGGGCGCCGCGCGCCGGGCTTCTCTCTGCCGGATTCCAATTTCCATCGTTACGATCTTCAGGATTACCATGGCAAGTGGCTGTTAATCGACTTCATGATAACCCAGTGCCCTCACTGCAAAGCCCTCTCGAAGGTGCTGGAGCAGGTGAAGCCTCGTTACGCCAACCGTATCGCGATTCTCTCTATCGTCATCGCGCCTCCGGAAACTCAAGCGACCGTCGCGCAATATATCCGCGAGGAGAAAGTCACCGTGCCCATCCTCTTCGATCAAGGCCAAGTCGCC
>JBDTAT010000769.1:0-2844 GCA_039924505.1 Bryobacteraceae bacterium | reverse complement strand
TTTTTGCTAGCCTTAGCGTGATGGCTAATCAAGTCTGGAAAGGGTTGGGCGCCGGGCTTATCGGCGGCTTGGTTGCGTCCTTCGCAATGGGTTCGTTCCACTCGCTTGCATCGAAGTTGATGGATGGCGCCGCACCCGAAGGTGAAGATTCCACCATCAAGACTGCCTCCGCGATTTCTGAAGGCATTGCTCAACACAAGCTAACGCCGGAACAGAAAAAAATTGCGGGCCCCGCGGTGCATTTCGGGTTTGGCGGCATGACCGGAGCGGCGTACGGCGTGGCGGCGGAACTGATTCCGGAAGTTACCACCGGGTATGGCGTACCGTTCGGAACGGCCGTCTGGCTGGGCGCTCACGTCATCACAGTTCCGGCGCTGGGGCTATCGAAACCCATCACTGAATCTTCCATGCCGAAAGAAGCTACCGAGCTGGCGGCGCATTTCCTGTATGGGGCGGTGACGGAGCTTTGCCGGCGGTGGCTGCGGAATGGCATCATGAAGTAATAGAATAGCGGGCATGAACAGACATGATCCCGCCAGACGCGATTTGCTCAAGGCCCCGCTACTCGCGGCCGCGCTGACCGCCGCCTCGCAGAGCGCCGGCCAAGCCGCCACAACGAAAATTGGCATGCCCGGGCCTTATCCAGGGCGCGTCGTCGAAGTGCACCATCCCGGCTGCATCGTTTCGGACGCGTATCAGGCCCAGCCCATCGAGAAGATGATGCGGCGCGGCATGACCGAACTCACCGGCGCGCCCGCGTGGCCCGACGCTTGGCGCGCTCTGTTCGAGAAGGGCGATGTGGTTGCGATCAAAGTCAGCCCCGTTGGCGGACCGAAGCTTTGCTCGGATGCGTTGGTGTTGAACCAGATTATCGACGGCCTGAAGCAGGCTGGCGTGAAGCCCGCCGATATCCTCGTCTTCAACCGCTACCGCGAAGAGTTCCTGACCGCTGGCTACGATAAGTGGCTGCCGCCCGGCGTCCGTTGGGACACGGCTTCCCGGAGATACGACGAAGTGCAGCTGGACATGGGCGGCTACGATCCCGATCATTACATGGAAATGGCGCTGATTAAGCCCGGCGAGAACATGAACGACGCGCACTTCCGCCGTTCCTACGTGGCGAAGGCGATTACGCAGCAGGTGAACAAACTGATCAATTTGCCGGTGCTGAAGCATCATCAATCGGCCGGCGTGACGATCGCGCTCAAGAACATGTCGCACGGCTTGGTGAACAACGTGAACCGCAGCCATCTCACGCCGACGCTGAACGCTTGCGGCTCTTTCATCCCATCCGTCGTCAGCCTTCCGGTGCTCCGTCAAAAGGCGGTGCTGCACATCTGCGATGGCGTGAAAGCATCCTGGCATGGCGGCCCGGGCGGCAGGCCGCAATATATTTGGGAGCACAAGACGATGTACTTCGCGACCGATCCGGTGGCCCTCGATAAGACCGGCTTGCAAGCTATCGACGCGCAACGCGCGCTGAAGGGCATGGAATCGATCGCGTTATCGAAGCCCGATAAAGACAGCCACTTTCTGAATTGCCAGGTGGAGCACATCGAGATCGCCGGAATGCTCGGCTTGGGAGAGTTCGATTCGAAGAAGATTAACGTGAAGAAGGTTGAGCTTGCTTGATGATGTGGCGCACGCACTTTTGCGTGCCGCGTCCCCACTCATGGAGACACCTCGCGCGTTAGTCCGCTTCGGTTGTACTATCAATCCGGCATGCGTCCCCATGAGTGGAGACGCGGCACGCAGAAGTGCGTGCGCCACATTTCCTCCTCAAGTATCGGCGTGCTATGTCATCGATTGACGTCCCACTCGTGCGCGGCCGGTTTGGCCAGACCGCGCGGCGCGATTTCTGGTGGGTAACGCCGCTGCTGGTGTTCCTCGGCTTTTCCGCTTTTATCGTTTACTCCACGTGGGCGGCCTTCCAGGGAAACCACTACCGGTTCGGCCCCTACCTCTCGCCGTTTTACTCGCCCGAGTTGCTCGGCGACGCCAAGCACGCATGGTTCGGGGGCAAGCCGGAATGGTTTCCGGCGTGGCTGCCGTTTTCGGGAGCGTTCCTGATCTTATGGGCGCCCGGAGGATTTCGGTTCACCTGCTACTACTATCGCGGCGCTTATTACAAGGCGTTTTGGGCCGATCCGCCGGCTTGCACCGTCGGTGAGCCTCGGAAAAAATATCTGGGCGAGCGAACGTTTCCGTTGATCTTACAAAACGTTCACCGTTATTTCCTGTACCTCGCGCTGATCTTTCTCGTGCTCCTCGCGCACGATGCGTGGGAAGGGTTTTGGTGGCCGGGCTTCCAGGTTCATGTGGGATCTCTGGTGTTGCTTGTGAACGTGATCCTGCTTAGCTGTTACACGTTCGGATGTCATTCGCTGCGCCACCTTGTCGGCGGCTATATGGATCGGTTTTCGCGGCGTCCCGCTCGCAAGAAAGCGTACGATTGCGTGAACTGCCTGAACCGCCGCCACATGATGTGGGCTTGGCTGAGCTTGTTCATGGTCGGATTTTCGGATTTATACGTGAGGATGTGCTCGATGGGTATCTGGACGGACTGGAGAATTTTTTAGTGGCGGAGTATCAAACCTTTGAGCACGACGTACTTATTATCGGAGCGGGCGGAGCGGGTTTACGGGCCGCTATCGAAGCTTCGGCGGCGGGAGTAATGGTTGGGCTAGTATCGAAATCGCTGCTTGGAAAGGCGCACACGGTCATGGCGGAGGGCGGTGTCGCCGCCGCCATGGGAAATGTGGACGACCGCGATAATTGGCGCGTTCATTTTGCCGACACCATGCGCGGCGGTCAATATCTGAATCGCCCCCGCATGGCCGAGAT
>JBDTAT010000768.1:0-3629 GCA_039924505.1 Bryobacteraceae bacterium | reverse complement strand
ACGGTCTTCGGCGTCAGGCTGTACGCGAAGCCCAGGCGCGGCGCAAAATCCTTGTAATCGGGATTCACTAGCGAACGGTCGTAAATGCTCCCGTTTTTCGCGTGAATGATGCTGTTCGTGGTGGGGTCGAAATTCGTCAGCACGTTGTCGCGCTCCCAGAACGGCGTCGCGTATTCCCACCGCAGACCCAGGTTCAACGTCAGCTTCGCCGAAACGTGAAAGTCGTCCTGAACGTAGGCGAAGTGCATGTGCTGGCGGTAACTGCCGACGACGTCGTTGGCGAGCGAATACTGGCTGCGCAGCCCAAACAGAAAATCGGCAATGGAGTAACTGGTGGCATCCGCCGGACCGCCCGCGGGCCGGCTGAAACCGCCCGCGTACGCGTCGCGGCCGTAGAGCGGATTGACGTCCAGCACCTGCTCCCGCAGCGCGACAAACTCATAGCCGATCTTCAACGCATGGCGCCCGAGGTTCTTCGAGAAATTGATTTTCGGATTGTAGTCCGTCGGATTCTGAAATTGCGGATTCGTCGATTGCCGTCCAAGCTGGTTGAACCCGGTGATGGTGGTCGCCGTAAGGCCGCCGGTCAATGATGGATCGGTGGGAAGTCCCGTAATTCCGTACACGGCCAACATGCTGGGTCCGCCAATTCCCGGCGGCTGCTTGCCCGCGTCGGTGCGCGAAACGGCGAAGCGCGCCTCCAGGACCGACGTCGGGCTGACCACCCAGGTGTAGGCGCCGTCCACCTGTTGATTCAGCACGCGCGTGTAGCCGTTGCTGTTGCCGCCCGAAGGACCGGCGATATCCGGCTCGTTAAAGATGTTCACCTTGCGCTGGCTCACGCGCAGCATCGCCGACATACGGTCGTTGATCTGGCCGTCGAGCTTGCCATCGAACTTGTCGTTGTAGTTCTTGTTCAACAGCAGTTGCTGGTAGTTCGCCGAACGGCCCGGGCCAGTGGGATCGGGCAAATCGTTCAGCACCTTCTGCGCGAAGGGTGTGATGGCGCTCACCGGAATCGGCGTGTTCGCCGGGTAGATGGCGCCCGTTTGCGGATTCGTAACGCTGACCGGCAAATTGCCCGCACGGTCCTTCAACGACGGAATGCTGTCGAAGTTCAGCACCTTTTGCAGATTGCGAAAGCCTTCGTAGTCGCCAAAGAAAAAGATCTTGTTCTTCACGATCGGGCCGCCCACCGTGACGCCAAACTGATTTTGCTGCAGCGTCGGCTTCTTGAACGTCGCCGGCCGCTGGCCAAATATGTACCCAATGGCGTTCAGGTCCGTGTTCCGCAGAAAGTCGTAGGCCGCGCCATGCAGCTCATTCGTCCCACTGCGCGTCACCACGTTAATCGTTGCGCCCCCGCTGCGTCCGTACTCGGCGCTGTAGTTATTGGTGACCACCTTGAATTCCGCCACCGAATCCGGAGACGGCTGCACCACCTGATTTGAGAAGCCCTGATTGCTGGTGCCATAGGCGTTGTTATCGATGCCATCCAGCATGTAGTTGTTGTACGTGCTGCGTAGCCCGTTCACGACGAACGACCCGTCGCGCGGCGTCCCGGAATAGGCGGACGGAGACCGCACCACGCCGCTCGTCAGCAGCGTCAGGTCCGCATAGCTGCGCCCATTCAGCGGCAGCTCCACCACTTGCGCCGTGTTGATAAGCTGGCCGCGCTCGCTCGAATCCGTTTCCAGCGCGGCCGCCGCCCCGCTCACCTCCACCGACTGGCTTACTACGCCGACTTCGAGCACCAGGTCGACGCGCTGGCGGGCATTGACGTTCACAACAATATCCTTGGCGACTTCTTTCGAAAAGCCCGGCGCCTCCGCCGTCACCGTGTACTTGCCGATCTTGACGTTCGAAAACGTGTAATCGCCCGACGCGCCGGCGGTCGCCTTCGCTTGAATACCGGTGTCCTGATTCAGCAGCGTAATGGTGGCTGCGGGAACCGACGCCCCGGTTTTGTCGCGGATCGCGCCGAGCACTTCGGCAGTATCGAACTGCGCATTGAGAGGCGAAAGCTTGGAGAACAGCGCGCACAGGGCGAGCAAGATAAAGGAAACCCGTGTTGACCTCATGGCTGAAAGTGTACTCCACTCTAACCAGCCCTGTGTCACAAGGATGTCACGTGTTGATATCGGGAAAATGACGGTTAGGAAACACCCCAGGGCGGAACCGAGGCCTTACTCGTAGGCGCCGGTGTGCTGCGGAGCGGGCACGGGCGCCTCACGCGCCGACTCGCCGAGCAGACTCCGATTCAGGCGCACCAGATCGCCTAGCCCGGTCAAGGTCTGGTCCAGCACCAGGCCCACGGTGAATCCATCGTCGGCCGGACCGCAGTGGCACACTTCGCCCAAGAGCAGAGCGTCGGGCGAGTCCACGCGCACCGCCGCGCCCAAAGTGACGGCAAACGGCAGCACCAGCCGCAAGCCGCGGCCCGAGGTGTCCAGAATGCGTCCCACGCACTGGCTCCGCGGTTCGGTGAGAATCGCTACCTCGACCTGCTGCTGTGTCTGAAAACGTGCTTCGCGTCGGCGTTCCACAGACTGCTTATCGGCCGACTGGAAGCTTTGCAAGAGCCTTTTTGAGAAAATCGCGCAAAACGGTGTTTCCTGGCCCCCAATTACTTTACGTGGAACGCCAGCCAGATGATCAGTCCCACCGCTCCCGGCAGCATTAGCTCTACCCACGTGCGCCAATCCCGCCACGTCGGCCGCCGCGATTCGCCCGGTTCCCTTCGCCGCGCCAATACTGCCGCCAGCCGGGAGCGGAGCCCCGACGGCAGGCCATGCATCGCGCGCGCCAACTCTTCCTTGCCCTTCCGGTCCGCGATAAGAATAGTCGCCGAGTTGATTCCGTTCGTAGTCTCGTGCAACCTCTTCCGCAACCGCGGCGGAACCTCGTCCACCGAACGATACACGTCTGTGCGATCGCCTACGGAAATAAAGATCGTGGAACTGCGTACGGTCAGATGGTTCATGGACCCGCTTCTTTCGCGGCTTCTCTGGCGCCAGGCGATACCGCTCTCGTATCTGGCGATGCTGGGGCGCGCGGGGTTACAGGCAATCGCGACGCTTGCAGCGATGGGTCCTGATTTCCCGAATGGTCGAGAATGGCCTGGATGAACCCGAGCGCGGCCTTGGAGAGCGCCTTGTCCTTGCGGTACACCAGAGCAAGCTGCCGGATCATCGGCTCCGGTCCCAGCGACGCCACCACCAGCCGCCCCGCCTCCACCTCTTCCTGCGTTTGCGACGCCGCCAGAAACGACAGCCCTAGGCCGGCCATGACGAAGCGCTTCATCATCTCGGTGGAATCCAGCTCCATCGAAATCTGTATGTCGCCCTCCACCGGCTCCAACCATGCATTCAGCCGGGCGCGGGTGGTTCCGGCTTTCGGCAGCAGCAACGACTCATGCTTCAGGTCGCGGCAGGTGACCGACGGTTTTCCGGCCAACGCGTGCCCCGGGGGCAGCAGCAGCTTGATCTCGTCGGAATGGATCTTTACCACTTGCAGCTTGCGTTCCGCGATCGGGAGCTGGGTGATCCCAAAGTCCGCCAGGTTATCCATTACCGCTTCCACCACGTGCGAGCCGTAGCTGCGGTCCACCAGCAATTGCACGTTGGGAA
>JBDTAT010000767.1:0-3382 GCA_039924505.1 Bryobacteraceae bacterium | reverse complement strand
CGGCGATTTTCTTGGCGGCGGTGATGCCGCCGATTTGCGAGACGCGGCAGCGGATGAAATCGACGATGCGTTCAGAGATCAGCGGAATATATTCGCGCGGGCTGGTGAAGAGTTCGCCCATCGCCATGGGCGTGGTGGTGACCTTTTTAATGCGGCGGAACCAATCGATTTGTTCGGGCGGCAAAATATCTTCAACGTAGAACATGCGGTACGGCTCCATGCGCTTGGCGAACTCGACAGCGCCCGTGCCGGTGAGATGCTCATGCACGTCGTGGAGCAATTTCACATCCGTGCCGAGCTTCACGCGGATATATTCGAACAGCTTCGGGATGGCTTCGATGTAGACGTCTTCGTCGAAGGCCATGCCGGAGAATCCCGTTTCCGGACGGCTGCCCTGCCCGGCGGGAATCATCCCTCCACCGCCGTAGCCTCCCATTTGGGCGCGCACGTGGCGGAAGCCTTGCTCCATGTATCGGTGGATGTTTTCGACCACTTGATCGCGGTCGCGTCCGTCGGCGTGGGCGTAAATCGGAACCGCGTCGCGCACTTTGCCGCCGAGCAGTTCATACACCGGCATGCCCGCGCGCTTGCCTTTGATATCCCACAGCGCCATGTCGAGCGCGCTGAGAACATTGTTTTGAATGGTGCTGTTACGCCAATACGCGCGGACGTTGGTGCTCTGCCAGAGGTCCTCAATGCGCGCGGGATTTTTGCCAATCCAGAACGGCGCGTATTGCTTTTCGATGGCCGCGGCGACGGCCGGGCCCTCCGTGACGTTGCTGGCGGAACCAATGCCGTAAAGGCCCGGCTCGCTGGTCCTGATCTTGAGAAAGACCCATTGATAATTGCCGCCGCCGCTGGTGGGGATCGCCTTCACCCCGGTGATCTTCAGGTCGGGCAGCGCGCGTGCGGCGCGGGCATAACGCCCGGCCGCCGCAAGAAGTGCGAACTTAGCGAAATCGCGGCGTAACACGAAAGCTCCTCCAGGAAAGAATGACCGGACCGCCGGGCCCATACGTTAGTGTACGCCGCCGCACCGAATCCGTTCCGGTTTGCGGCCGCGAGGGGGTCTCCCGGTTCTTGCGGGCCCAGAGGGCGCCCCGTTTCTCGACGTGCTCCTGGCTCTGGGACTACGCCGGGCCTTCGTGTTGGAAGCACACGGCTGGCATCCGATTGGCGCTTTTCGAAGCTCAATTCCCAGGCCGTCGATGCCGCTGTCTGCGCATCACCCGGCGCCTCGCGGCGCCCAGCGCAAGACTCGAGGTCAAGATAGTTCGCTACTCCTTTCTTGTGGGGCTCTTTCATCCCCCGGCTACGCGCCGGTTTATCCCGGCGACTGCGCTTGCTTACGCGCGCGGCTCAGGAGGTGCTTCCGAGCCGCAACCGTGAGAACGTGTGAAAAAATCAAACGAGCAGGTTTTCCACAGATTTCGGCCCCCACGGGGCGCCTCAGAAGCGCTATAACGCGTTGTGACGGGCCGTTTAATGGTTTTGTATCCCTCCCCCGGGTCACGTCTTCGAATTTCGGAAATTCTTCACACCTTTAGGAGGCAGCGGTTGCCGATCGAAAGAAAACATTTCGCGGCATGAAATGGCTTTCGCCGCTTCTCCGTGGCCGGCGAACCAATCACGCCGCTACAGCAACCGCGCGGCCAGCTCCTCAAAGTTCGATTGCGTCACCAGTTGAAAGCGAACGTCCAGCCGCGTGAATCCGCGAAGCGCGTCGTAGAGTTCGTCGGCCGGCGCGTGCGCCGACGCCAGAAAGAGCGCGCCTTCAGTCACCTTGAAAGGCAGCACGCTCCACGCCCGCACGATATGGCGTGGAAGGGACCGCGCCACGCGCCGGTTCACTTCCTCAGGCCGGACGCGGCCGAGCGGAATTCCCTGCTGCAAGCTCAGCGCCTCACACAGATCGTCTTCGGTCAGCTTGCCCAACGCCACCAGATATTCCCCCAGCTTAACACTCGCCGGCTGCATGCCGACGGCCAACTCGAGGTCTTCGCTGGATAGATAGCCGGAACCAACCAACACCTCGCCCAACGGCCGGCGCCGCCCCATCAACGCCGCCCGCGAAGGATAGGAGTGGTCCGTTTTCAGCCATACCAGCGGTTCGCCGCGGTATCGCGCCGATCCATACAGCCACAATGCCCGCACGGTGGCCAGCGTATTAATCCAGTTCCCTACCACGGCGCGCAGAGGCGCCCACACCGCAAACCATGCGCCGTAGATACGCCAAACGCAGCCCACCCGCACACTCGCATGAATCGCTTGCAGGGCAAGCGTCGCCATCAGCATGCCCGTCCCCACGGGGTGCGTAGCCGCAGCCTGCGCCAGTCCCCACGGCCGGCGCAGCCATTCCGCGGCGCACCATGTCGCAAAGCCATACGCGAAGATTGCGTTGGTCGCGGCGCTCAACGGATTCCCGATCAATCCCTTGCGGTCGCGCCATAGCCAATACACTTGCCGGAAGCCGCCGCTCCACCCGTGCCGCTCCCAACTCTGCAGCGCAATCCCCATCACCCATCGCGTTCGCTGCCGCACGGCCGCCGGCCACGTGCGCGGAAAAAATTCGCGCGTTGCGATGAACTCCCCATTCCGCCGCGTAATCGGCACGAACACCTGCCGGCACCCCAGCCGGTGCAACCGCATTCCGTTCTCGTAGTCTTCGGTCAGACAGCCGGGATCGAAGACGCGGTTCGATTCCGCCAGCGCCAGTTTCTCCAGCGCCGCCCGCGAGTACGCGGTTCCTACGCCGTTCGATGGAAGGAATGCGCCCAAGATCTTGCGCGCCGGCACATCCTTGGTCTGATATTCCGCGAACTCGTCGCAATAGACCCCGTGCGTCCACTCCATCGGCGGCGTCGGCAGCGCCAGCACCGGAATCTGCACAAAGTCGTACTCTTCGGCGTAAAAGTTGATCCAGCGCAACGCATCCGGATGCACCAGATCCTCGGCATCGTGCGTCACCATCAGGTCGAAGCGTGCGGCATACGCTTCTTCGTAGAGCGTCATCCGCTGGTAGGTCCAGTTCAGGCAGTCCGCCTTCGACGTCGGCCCGTCGTGGGGGCAGGTAGCGAGGTGAACATTGTCGAAGCGCTCCGCCAGCTCCTCGACGGCGCGGAGCGTCGCCCGGTCGTTCGGATAGACGCCGACGAAAAAATCGTAATTTTGATAGCGGATCGCCGCGATATTGTGGCTCACCATCGTGCCAATGACGCCGTCCTCATGCCACGCCGGCACAAAAATAGCGACGCGCTTTTCCGGGAGCGCCTGCAACTGACGCTCGTCGGGACGTCTGACGGCGCGGTGTCCGCGCATCCGCCGGAGCGCCCAGTCGTAGACGCATGCCAAGCCCACGAACAGGTCGTCGAGCCCGCTTACT
>JBDTAT010000766.1:0-2681 GCA_039924505.1 Bryobacteraceae bacterium | reverse complement strand
CGCCGGGCTGTATTTTCTGAATTCGTTCACCTGGTCGAAGGCGATCGACAACTCCGGGCAGTCTCTCGACACCTCCAACGGCAACCAGGCCAGCCCGCAGGACATTCGCAATCTGAAGGCGGAAAAGGGCGTTTCGAATTACGATCAGACGCTGGTAAATATCACGAGCGTGGTGTATCAGCTTCCGTATGGACGCGGCAAGCGGTTCGGTTCGAACGCGCCGGGCTTCCTGGACGAGATTTTGGGCGGGTGGGAATTGACGGCCATCAACAATGCACTTTCGAGTCCGCCGATCAATCTGCGGGCTTGGGTGGGATCGGTGCCTGCGGCGTTTCAGGTTGTCGGCAATCTGCCGGATTATCGCGGCGGCGAGAGTTACCGCCCGAATGTAACCGGTTCGGCGGTCGCCCCTAGCGGGCAACGGAACACGGACCACTATTTCGATACGACGAACGTGCAGCTACCGACGGACCCGAGCCATCCATTCGGCAACGCCGGGCGCAACAGCGCGAGGGCGACGCCGATTAACCAGATGGATCTCGGAGTGGACAAAAATTTCCGTTTGCCGCGCGAGGGAATGAGGTTGCAGTTCCGCTCGGAGTTCTTCAATCTCTTCAACCACACGAATTTTCAGGCGGCCAACCCGGATCGCGCCAGTGCCGCGTTCGGTACGATTCGCAGCACGTTTCCCCCGAGGCAGATCCAGTTTGCGCTCAAGCTGATCTTCTAACCGAGTTGCGGCGTCGATGAAATAACAGATCGGCCGCGCGCACAGAAGCATCGCGAGCGGCAAGAGGAGTCACGGGCTCGTCCTCGCCAAACGCCCTAATCGATTGATAGATCCCGCCGGAGGGCTCCCGGTGAACGATGATACGGCGGCCGTTGACGTCGAGAACCCAATAATCCCGGATGCCGGCACGCGCGTATAGACCGGCCTTGCGCGTGGTGTCAATGCTCAGAGTAGTATCGGAAACCTCGACCGCCAGTACGATATCCACGGGATCGGCCGTGTCCGTAGCCTGTCATATGGCCGGTTCAACACGACGGCGTCCGGTTCGGGATCGCTATAACGAGTATCCGCGCGCGCAAGGCGAATCGATGGCTCTTGCAGCACTCGCCCTTCGGAGAATATCCGGTTCAGCCAGCGGCATAGGAGCATCACAGCGTACATATGCGGGTGGTTTTTACTCACTCTTTCTATTAACTCGCCTTCGATGAGTTCGTATCGCTGGGGATCGAGAATGCCCGAATGCACCAGCAAGTCGCATTCCTCGCGCGTCCACAGTTTGCGCCGAACGGGTTCCGCGGAGGCGAGAGGGCTACTAATCGCTACGGGCATTGACTTATTATGGCGCACCGCGTTGACGTAAGCCGTGAGGCTATGAATAGCGGGTTCTGGATTTCGCCTAATCGACGCACGCCGCAGGCTTCCATCAACTAGCAGCCCGTGGCTAAAGTCGGCAGTGAATTCCCTGGCCCTTAGAACATTCTGACTTTAGAATGTTGCTATGGCGATGGGCACTCGTAAATACCGGCAACGCCAGGAGCAGCTTTGGGTCACGCATACCGAGATGGCAACCGCACCCGGACATCCATTTTATCAACGGCTGAACCAACTGCTGGACGGCGAAAGGTTCGACGAGTTCTGCGAGCGGGAATGCGCGCAGTTCTATGCGGATAGCAACGGACGTCCATCGGTGACGCCGGGCACTTACTTCCGGCTCTTGCTGGTGGGTTACTTCGAAGGAATCGATTCGGAACGGGGCATCGCATGGCGTACGGCCGATTCGCTGGGTCTGCGGCAGTATCTGGGATTCGGACTGGATGAGAACACGCCCGACCACTCGACCATCTCCAGAACGCGGAGGCTGATCGACGTGGAAACGCATGGCAAGGTTTTTCTGTGGGTGCTGGGCCTGTTAGCGGATCGGGGCTTGCTGAAAGGCAAGGCAGTAGGAGTAGATGCGACGACGCTGGAAGCCAACGCGGCGATGCGGACGATCGTGCGCCGGGATAACGGGGCCACTTACGACGAGTTTCTCACCGGACTGGCACGGCAATCCGGGATCGCGACTCCGAGCAGAGAGGACCTGGCTGGGGTGGACCGGAAGAGGAAAAAGAAGGGTTCCAACAAGGAGTGGATGAGTCCCAGTGATCCGGATGGGCGGATTACGAAGATGAAGGACGGGACCACGCATCTTGCCCATAAGGCCGAGCATGCGGTGGACATGGAGACGGGAGCGGTGATCGCCGTGACGCTGCAGGCCGCCGACCGGGGCGATACCGCGACAATCAAAGAAACACTGGCTGAAACCGCCGAAAATCTGGCTCGGCTGATCGAGCGCGAGGCGGAGGAATCGCCGGACGGAGAACCGCGGGTCAGTTTGAATCCTCTGGCCGAGGTCGTGGCCGACAAGGGCTATCACAGCGACGAGACGATGCCGGCCGTGCAAGCGGCGGAAGCTCGCAGTTATATTCCCGAACCGAAACGGCAGCAGCGTAACTGGGCGGGCAAGGCGGATGCGAGGAAAGCGGTATACGCCAATCGACGACGGGTTAAGGGCAGATACGGCAAGCGACTCATGAAGAAACGAGGGGAACTGATTGAGAGGTCCTTTGCTCATTGCTAACCAAACCGGCCCCATGAGACGAGTGTTTCTGCGAGGCCGCGAAAATGTTTT
>JBDTAT010000765.1:0-2598 GCA_039924505.1 Bryobacteraceae bacterium | reverse complement strand
GGGCCGTCGTTGGCGGATCTGGATAAGGCGTGGGAGCCGGTGCTCAAGCGGCTGGCGGTTTGCGCCGGGACGAACGAGCCGGGCGCGATGGTGACGTTCACGCGGTTGAATGGCGAGACGCACACAGTGGAGTTCCATAAAATCGTGCATCACGTGGTGAACCATGGCACGTATCATCGCGGGCAGGTGGCGGCGATGTTGAGGCAGAGCGGGCACGCACCGCCGTCCACCGATCTGTTGTTTTATGAACTCTTCGGGAAATAGGGGCTGGTGAGGGCTTATGGGCTGTTAAACCCCTGCTACACTGTGGGCAATGCCGTTTGCCGGACTACGTGTACTGTCGCTTGAAAGCCGGCGCGCGGCTGAAATTGGCGAGCTGATACGGCGCCAGCAGGGCGATCCGTTCGTGGCTCCGTCGATGCGGGAGCGGCCGGTGGAATCGAACGACGAAGCCTTCGCATTTGCCGAGCGGTTATTCCGCGGCGAGTTCGACATGGTGATTTTGCTGACGGGCGTGGGGACGCGCGCGCTGGCCTCCGTGCTCAGCTCGCGCTATCCGGCGGCGGCGTTTCCGGAGGCGCTGCGAAAGCTCACGACGGTGGCGCGGGGGCCGAAGCCTGCGGCCGCGCTGCGCGAAATGGACGTGCCGGTTACCGTGCCGGTGCCCGAGCCGAATACATGGCGCGAACTGCTGGCCGCCATTAAGGGCCGCACGGAGCGGCGCATCGCCATTCAGGAATACGGCAAGTCGAATCAAGACCTGATTCGCGCACTGAAGGAGCGCGGGGCCGACGTGGCGACCGTGCAGGTCTATCAATGGGATCTGCCGGAGGATCTAGAGCCGCTGCGCGAAGCGGTTCGCCGGCTCTCGAGCGGGCGGATCGACGTGGCGCTGTTTACAACGTCGGTTCAGGTGCTGCACCTGTATAAGATGGCCGCGGAGATGGGCCTGGAGGCAGGGGTGACGAGCGCGCTCCGGCGCATTGCGGTTGCCTCGATTGGTCCAACGACCAGCGAAACGCTTGCCGAATATGGCATTGCGGCGGACCTGGCGCCATCGCATCCGAAAATGGGTTTCCTGGTGAAGGAAACGGCGGAACAAGCGGCGGCGATTCTGGACGCCAAGCAAGGCCGATGATTCCGCCGCGCCCGAAAAAGGACGGCATCGTCGCCGATCTGAGCCGCTATATTTCCTATGCCAGCCTGCTGCCGGTGTCGGCTTTCATCGGTTTTGCGATTGGCTATGGGCTGGACCGGTGGTGGGGTACAAGATTCCTACGGATCGTGTTTCTGCTGCTCGGTATCGCTTCGGGATTCCTGTCGCTGTACCGTGAGCTGAAGAAAGACGACTCGTCCGGTGACAAGTGATCTTTTCGGAGGCCGCGCGATTGCGCGGATGGAGCGCATCGGGCTGGTTCTCACGGTGGCCGGGGCGATCGCGCTGGGGTTCGCGCGAGGGGTGGGGTGGGGAGCGGGATTTTTTTGCGGCGCGGCGCTTTCGCTGCTCAATTTTCGCTGGTGGAAGACGCTGGTGGGGGCGCTGGGGGCGAGCGGCGAGGTTCCGTTTCGCGGCTCGGCGGCGATTCTGGGACTCCGTTATCTGTTGATCGGCGGGGCCATCTATGTTATCGTGAAATACTTAGAAGTCAACCTGGTGGCGATTCTTCTGGGCTTATTTGTCTCGATCGCCGCCGTGATCGCCGAACTCCTCTACGAATTGATTTATGCCGGAAACTGATTTGTGGCTGACCGCTCTGTTTAACCATTACGCGCCGGGGATCGCGTTGTCGATTCAGTCGATGGCCGGCATTACAGTGGAAAACCACGCGCGTCCGTGGGCCAACTGGGCCGTCATGGAGCTGCTGGTATTCGCGGTGATTCTGATTGCGTTTCCAATTTTGCGCGCCGGTTTTTCGGTGGAGCGGCCGGGCAACATGCAGCAGATCCTTGAGCTGTTCCAGGAATTTCTGCACGAGCAAATGGGCGAGGCGGGCATCCACGGAGACGCGTATCTTTCCTTTTTTGGGACGCTGTTTATCTTCGTTCTGTTTTCCGGATTGATCGGGTTGATTCCGACGTTCGAGGCTCCGACGATGACGCCGGCGGTTCCATGCGGCTGCGCGCTGGCGACCTTCCTGTTATATAACTACGCCGGGCTGCGAGAGCATGGGGTCTGGAAATATCTGGCGCACTTTGCCGGACCGATGCCGGTGCTGGCTCCGCTAATGGTGCCCATTGAATTCATCAGCCATTTGGCCCGCCCGCTGTCGCTCACGATTCGTCTTTACGCCAACATGTATGCGGGTGAACAGGTGATGCTGGCGTTTCTGGGCCTGACGTTTTTTCTGCTGCCGGCGGTTTTCATGGGGCTGCACGTTTTCGTCGTGTTTTTGCAGGCATACATTTTCGCACTGCTCGCCATGATTTACGTGGGCGGCGCAGTGGCGCACGAGCATTAATCGATCGGGCATTATCCCGCGTCCAGTGTGAGCTGCCGTTCCCTCCGGTGCGGCTGAGAACCACCTCCTGGAGGCGATTTTATAAAAGGAGAAACACCACAATGAAGTTGAAGATATTTCTGCTACTGGCTGCGATTCT
>JBDTAT010000764.1:0-7412 GCA_039924505.1 Bryobacteraceae bacterium | reverse complement strand
AAATAGAAATTCGACGTGTTCGATACGTAGCTCAAGCCGTAGCTTTCCCGTTGCTCGAAGCCCGCTTTCAGGTAATGCGATCCCCGCTGCTGCGAAATCTTGGCGTCAAAAGCCTCTCCCTGGGGATGCTGGTTCCAGTAAAAGCCGCCGCCGCCGAACCCCTGGCCGCCGATATTCATGTCCGGAAAATAAACCGGCGCGCCGACCGATGCGGTTTGATAGGACTGATACCAGTTGTTGTTGGGCCAGATCTTGGCCCAGCCACTGGGTCCCAGGCTGGGCGAAACATACGCGTCGAGAAGACTTTTCCAGTTGCCGTGGAAGTCCACTACTGTACGCGGGTTGACCGTCCAGATGGCGTCGCCTCCCACGTCGGTGCCGGCCCTCGATGTGCCCGTGGCTACATACAGCTCGGAATTGTTTGGAGTGGGGTTACCCGCCAGATCGGTCGTGTTGTACTTGGCGACCCGGCCGAAAATCTTCCACTTGTCGTTTATGCTGTAATCCACACGGTCGGAAAAATCGTAGTAGTTGTAATTCTCAATGAAGCCCTTCTTGAAGTTATTCACGCCCGTGATATTGTCACCCGGATTGTTGGGCGCCCAGAACTGGCCCATCAGCGATGCCGAGAGCGGATCGAACCGGTTCTGCGGGATCTTGTTGCCGGGGAAGGGTGTCACCGATACCGCTCCGGTGGCCGGGTCGAGTTTTGTCGTGTAGGGATCGAAGATCGTCCGGACGCCTCCATTGATGTTGAGCGACTGCGAGAAATCGCCCTGCGCCTCCAGCGCCGTCGGCACGGTCCGGACATAACTGTTCGGGTATCCGACCTTCCAGTATTCCAGCGAGAAGAAATTGAAAAGCTTATTCTTAATGATCGGATTGCCTAGCGTGCCGCCGAACATATTTTGGCGCTGTGAATTCAGGCTGAACCGGGTGCGGTCGGCCTCGGCGCTCAACCATGGGTATCGTCCCAGATAGAAGGCGGTGCCATGGAACTCGTTAGTGCCGGACTTCGTCGTTATGATGATTTCGCCGCCGGCGCTATGGCCGGACTCCGCGTCCACGCTGTTCTGGGAGACGATCACTTCCTGAACGGCGTCGGTGTTGGGGGCCGTCGTCATCTTTTGCCCCATGCCGATGGGCATGCCGTCCACCTCCAGCTCATTCTTCAGATTCGTGCCCCCGCCCAAATCCACGCTGTTTGCCGACCATGACTGATAGGGCAACATTTCCCCGCGCGTATTCACCGCCGAGGGAGCGATCAAAGTCAGCTTGAACGGATTGCGGTCGAAACGCGGTATTTCAGTCGCCATTTTCGAGTCGATGGTCAGGTCCTTGTTGGCGGAGTTGAACTCCACCTCCGATGGAGCGGCCGTCACCGTGACGCTTTCCTGAACCGTTCCGGTGTTCAGGACGGCGTTGACCGTTACGTCGCCGCGCGTCTGAACCGCTATATTCTCCTGGATGAACTTGCTGAACCCGGGCGCCTCGATGGTGATCGTGTACATGCCGGGATCGACCAGATCGAACACGTACAAGCCGGTGCCGCTGGTTTGCCGTACAGTTCTAACCCCGGTGTTGACGTTGAGCAGCGTCACCGTGGCGCCCGGGACGACGGCGTGGCTCGGATCCGATACCAGCCCCTCGACCCGCGCGCGAAAATCCTGCGCCAGGGCGGACATCGCGAAAACCAAAAGCAGGGAAATCGTGAACTCGCTGAAGCGAGCGCATCTGCGTGTCATGGGACTGGCCTCCAGACCTTTCAAAGAAACAAACCCGCCGAATTACCCGCGTCGCGCGCAAGTAATCCAGCTTACAATTGTGAACTCTTAGGGCATATTGGCGTCGCATATTTATGACAGGATTTGTTTGCTTTGTCAAGGGTTTGTTTGCGTTGTGTCCGATTCTCCCAGACCAATAACGATTTCACAATCGCTTTGCAACCGGACCTCCGTCAGGCGATAATGGGGATCTCCTATGCGCCTGCTTCCGCGCGAAGAAAAGTTCTTCCACTTTTTCACCGATCAGGTCAAGCTGATCTGTGAGGCCTCGCAGTTGCTCGTGGATGGCGCCGAGGCGGGCAATGCCCACTTGGCCACCGCCGCTCTGAAGATTCGCAGCGTCGAGCAGCAGGGCGACGAAGTGATTCACGAAATTTTCCTGCGCCTCAATCAGACGTTTATCACCCCGCTCGATCCCGAAGACATCCATTCGCTGTCCTCGCACCTTGACGACGTCATCGACGGCATTGAGGACGTGGTTCACCGCATGGTCTCCTACCGCCTGGAGACGATCCCCAGCACCATGGTGGAGTTGTGCCGCATTGTCCGTTCCTGCGCCGAGGAGCTGCAGCGCGCCTTCGACGCTCTCAGCAAGGGCCAGAAGCTGCTTGGGTATTGCATCGAGATCAACCGTCTGGAAGAAGTCGCCGACCAGCTTGTGCGCGGCGCGGTGGCCGATCTTTTCCAGAACGAGAAGAATCCCATCGCGGTGATGAAACTCAAGGAAGTCTACGATTTCCTGGAGCAGACCACCGACGCCTGCGAAGATGTTGCCGACGCCCTCCAGAACGTCGTTGTGAAGAATAACTAATCCGCGCGATGGGCACCCCCCTGATCCTGATCGTCATAATCGTCGCGGTGGCCGTTGTGTTCGACTTCATCAACGGCTTCCACGATGCGGCGAATTCCATTGCCACCATTGTCGCCACGCGCGTATTGACCCCCGTGTGGGCGGTCGTGTGGGCCGCGGCTTTTAACTTCATCGCCGCATTCGTGGCCGGCACCGGCGTGGCGAAAACCGTCGGCAGCGGCATGGTGACCCTCAGTTATGTCACGCCCTACGTCATTCTGGCCGGCCTCATCGGCGCCATCACCTGGGATCTCATCACGTGGTGGTGGGGGCTCCCGAGCAGTTCCACTCACGCGCTGCTCGGCGGCTATGCCGGCGCGGCCATGGCGCACGCCGCCTATTTGCACGGCATCGCCTCCAGTCTGAAACCTCTGAATCCCAGCGGCTGGACGAAAACCCTGATCTCCATCGTCGTCGCCCCCCTGCTCGGTATGGTGCTGGCCTACGCCCTGATGGTGCTGCTCTACTGGTTGTTTCAGAAGGCGACGCCGAAGCGCATGGATGCCTGGTTCCGCGTGCTGCAACTGGGATCGTCGGCCGCGCTGAGTTTTTCGCACGGCGCCAACGATGCGCAAAAAACCGCGGGCATCATCGCCGGCGTGCTGTTCACTTCCGGCGTGACGTCTAAATTCGAAATCCCCGCGTGGGTCTTGTTGTTAGCTTACACGGCGATCGCGGCCGGCACCCTCAGCGGTGGATGGCGCATCGTTCACACCATGGGCGGACGGCTGACGCGCTTGAAACCCCGCAGCGGTTTTTGCGCCGAGACCGCCGGCGCGCTCTCCATTTTAATTGCGACGCACATGGATATCCCCGTCTCCACCACGCAGGTGATCGCCGGTTCGATTGCCGGGGTCGGCTCCATTCAGCGGCTCAAGGCGGTGCGCTGGGGCCTGGCCGCTAATATCCTGTGGGCGTGGGTGCTCACGATCCCCGCCGCCGGAATAGTAGGGTGGCTCTCGATGCTGGCCATTCACGTCCTCCTCGGAAAGTAACCAGGAAGCGGCGCCCGATACGCGCCGAATTCCGCGGTCGAATGCCCGGCCACTCCATCGCGAGTTTTCCGCCCTGTGCCGCGCGGCGCCGGCCCTTCCCGCTTCTGGCGTACACTACCAGTAGATGAGGCTCGGCGTCGATTTCGGGACAACCCGCATCGTGGTAGCGGCCTCGGACCGCGGCAACTACCCCATTCTCACGTTCGACGGACCCGACGGCGAGTGCTTCGACTGGTATCCGCCGCTCGTCGCCGTCTCCGCCGGCCGACTTGTTTTCAGCTGGGAAGCGTGGCGCGCGCAGAGCGAGCCCGGCTGGACCGTCCTTCGCAGCGTGAAACGCCTGCTCCAGGATGCCGGACCGCGGACACTCGTCGAGTTGGAAGGACAGTCTGTCCCGCTCGGCGAATTGCTCGCGGGAATGGCCGCACGCCTGAAGCGCGATCTTCTCGAACACTCCAGCCTGCACGCCCGCACGGACGAACCCCTCCAGATCATGCTCGGCGTTCCGGCGAATGCCAATAGCAACCAGCGTTTCCTCACCATCGACGCCTTTCAGCGCGCCGGCTTCGACGTATTGGGCCTGCTCAACGAGCCTTCGGCCGCCTCCATCGAGTTCGGCCACCGCGAGCGCGCCTCGCGCCAGGCTCGGCCGCCGGCCCGCATCCTGGTTTACGATTTGGGCGGCGGCACCTTCGACGTTTCGCTGGTGGAATTAGACGACTGCACGCATTCCGTCATCGCATCCGCGGGAATTACCGCGCTCGGCGGCGACGATTTCGACATTCTGCTGGCCGGTCTGGCCCTCGACGCGGCGGGTATCGGCGGCGCCGAACGCGATTCGATGACGCAGGCCGAATGGTTTCAATTGCACGAAGAATGCCGGCGGCGCAAAGAAGCCCTGCATCCGAGCACGCGGCGGATTTCCGTGGATTTGAGCCTCGTCCGCGACGGTTGGAAAGACGTCTCCATTCCAGCCGCCGAATACTACGCGCGATGCCGGCCCTTGCTCGACAAAACCACCGAAGTTGTCATGGACTTGCTTGCGCGCGGCGGCGTTTCCGGAGAAAATGCGCTCGACGCGCTCTACGTTACCGGCGGCGCCAGCGAACTTCCGCTAGTCGCGCGCGTGCTTCGCGAACAGTACGGCCGCAAGGTCCGCCGGTCCGCATACACGCGCTCGGCCACCGCCATCGGACTCGCCATCCAGGCCGATGCTTCCTCCGGCTACGTGCTGCGCGACGTGCTGACGCGGCACTTCGGCGTGTGGCGCGAAGGCGGGGCCGGCGCTCACGCCGTATTCGATCCTCTGTTCCCCCGCGGCGCGCGGCTGCCGCGCACGGGCGAGCCGGCTCTGGTAAACCGCCGCATCTACCGGCCGGTTCATAATATCGGCCACTTCCGTTATCTGGAATGCAGCCGGCTTTCCTCCGATGGCTCGCCGGCCGGCGATTTCGCAGTCTGGGACGACATCCGGTTTCCCTTCGATCCCGCGCTAGCCGCCGTGCCCGATCTTTCCCCGGTTCCAGTTGAGCGTTTGCCGGCCGCGGAGTTTCAAGAGCCGGCTGCGGAGTCCCAGGAAATAGAGGAGCGCTACCTCTGCGGCGCCGGCGGCGGCATTACCGCAACCATTCGGAATCTGACCGCGGGTTACGAACGCGAATACAAGCTGGCGCGTTGGGCGCCGGCGGAAGTTTCCCCCACACCCGCGCGGCGCTCCAAGGCGGCCAAATCGAAATGAGCGTAAAGGGTGCGGCGCGCGCCAACAGGCCCGCCAGAAATTGTTTCGCGCCGCGCTCCGTTTTGCGCGTGTTACTTACTAGGAGTTCCCGTGGTCGATGAATTTCTGAAGTTGGCGGGCGCCGCCAGGATCTACGATCTGGGTCAGCCGTATTTCGTCGGCATGCCGCATTTTCCGACGCACCCGCCGTTTCTGTTCAGCCTGAATAAAAAGCACGGCGACCTGGTCTTGGCCAACGAAGGCAGCTCGGCGGCCGAAACGCTGACGCTCGGAGGCCACGTCGGCACCCACATCGACGCGCTCTGCCATTTCTCCTGCGCCGGAAAAATGTTCGGCGGCGTCCGGCCGTCCCAAACCTATGGCGGCGGCGTCGAGCAGCTCTCCGTCGATACCATCGCCCCCATGCTGCGCCGCGGCGTGCTGCTGGACGCCGCCGCGCATCAAAAAGCGGACACGCTGCCGGTGGATTTCACCGTGACCCCGGACCATTTGGACCGGATCGCCCACGCGCAAGGCGTCGAGATTCGCCCCGGTGATATCGTGCTGCTGCGCACCGGGTGGGCCACATTCTGGAACGATCAGAAGCAGTACATCACCGGCGGCAGTGGCGCGCAAGCGGCCGGACCGGGTCCCGAATTGCCCGGTGCCAAGTGGCTCAGCTCGCGCAAGGTGTTCGCCGTGGGCGCCGATACCATTGCCTTTGAGCGCGTGCCATCCCGCAACATGGACGTGCATATTCACTTGCTCGTCGAAAGCGGCATCCACATCATCGAGGCGCTAAACCTGGAAGACCTGGCCCGCGACCATGTCTATGAATTCGCTTTTGTCGCCGTGCCGATGAAAATTCGCGGCGGCACCGGTTCCCCTCTCCGTCCGCTGGCGCTCGCCGCCCAACCGCGGCCATGACGCCGCGGATTTTCCCAGCCGCTCTTCTGCTGGTGTTGTGTTCTTCGATCCTCTCTCACGCGCAATCGCCGCCATCGGAAATCGACGATCTGCTTCGGCAGGTCGCATCCAAATGCCGTGAATTATATCGCCAAGGCTACGCGGTGGACATCCGCCGGCGGCGGATTCAACGACCGCATTTTGGGGAAGCCGGACAACCGGGAGGCAACCGGATCGGATTACCTATTCCCCTTCCTCCTGGTGCGCTGTCAATCGACGGACAGGTCGAACAAATCAAGCTCGCCCGATCCGGCCGTCATCTCCGTTATGAAGTTCGCAACGTGCTCGGTCCCGTCTGGGATTGGTGGACCGACGAGCAAACGATCTGGTGCTACCGTCCCGTTCTTGGCCTTTACACGGAAACGAGGGCTGATCCCTGGCCAACGAGGCTTGGGCCCGGACCCGGTCTGCCCGGAATCGAATGGAAGTACTTTACGAAATTCCTCGCAATCGACGACATGCGCGGCCACGCGAGTATCGTCAAGGATGACGTGGATCCGGACAGTTCGTGCCATGGCCCCTCCGTCGTCGTCGAATTGAAACTAAGCGGCAGACGTAACCCGGCGACGGAAGATTTACGCATCCTCACCCGTTCCCGCTTGCCCTGCCAGACCGTAATCCATTGGCTCCGGCGTGGCACCCTCGTAGGCGCCGATACGGACTCCACGGATACGATCGCCTGGAGCTTCCAAGACCGGCCGCCGGCGCCCGCGGTATTTGTCTTCACCCCGCCTAAAAACGCGAAGCGCGTAACGAAATTCCCGGTCATCGACGATATTCCCCACCCTGTTCACTGATTTGCCCCAGCATTTTCCAATCCAGAAGTGAGCCTGAAATCGAAGTTTGATTCCAATGCGGGATGAGCCCGAGGTTCTTCTTTGATTCCAATGCGGGATGAGCCCGAACATTGGCTGCGGTGTTGCCGCGTTCCGGTGTTCTCCTTTCGTGGTCGGGTGTGGTCTGTCGCGAGCGCCGGAGGGCGCGAGCGGGTGGGGTTTGCATCGGAGAGAGTGAGCCGCCATGGTCGGCGCTGTGGGAATGTGGAAATCGCGCGGTTGCGATTTCCAAGGGCGGTGGGCAACGGTGGGAAACTCGATGTC
>JBDTAT010000763.1:0-3139 GCA_039924505.1 Bryobacteraceae bacterium | reverse complement strand
GGAGCCGGGAGCGACGCCATGCAAATCGAACGAACCGCCTTTACCAATCCCGCTCGATATGGAGCCGATAGAACCCATGAAGCCGTCTTTCGGCATCAGCATAACGCGGAGCCGCTGCACGGATTGGTTCGGAACGCCGCCCGCTACCTTGCCCTGCACGCGAAAGACTTGGGACTTTTGCAGGCGGATATTGATCCCCGGCAGATCGCGTCCGGCGGCCACTTCGATCGGCGTCGCGGCCGTCGCATCCGTCACGCCCGGATAGTAGGTCGCCACGTAGGCCTCTTCCGGTTTGGCCGCCTCGCCGGCGGCCGGGCGCGTAGCGGGACGGGCGTTTTCGCCAAAGAACCCATTGCGCATCGGAGCCGCGCTCAGATAATATCGGCCTGGTGAGAGGCCCGTCATCTTAAACTCCCCGGTGTCGTCGGTCGTACCGCCTCCGGAGGGTAGAAGCTGGCGCTTCCCGTTCATGTACGCCTGCCGCATGGATCTGACTTGCACGCGAGCGACAGGGTCGCCATCCTCATCGGTCACTTTGCCGGATATCACGGCCTGCGGCATAAGCGTGATGTTGACGTCCTTCATGTGTTGACCGGCGCTGAGGGTCAACATTGTGCCTTGCATGGGATTCCGCTTGGCGCCGTAGGCCTGGCGCATGTAACCGGGACGTTCCGCCCAGAGTTGGTACCGGCCCGGCTCGACCGCTTCGAAGGCGAACTTTCCCTCGGCGTCGCTCGTCGCGGCGTAAGGTTGCACGGAGGCTTCGCCCGGTTTTGTATCCATGGGGCGAAGAGTCAGGTTGGCTTTGCGGATCGGCTCGCCCGCCGCGTTCAATGTCCGGCCTTCGATTCCGGCCGGCTCCTTGGCGTCCGGTTGCGGGAGCTGTTGGGCGGCGGCTACGGCCGCGCATAGCAGACCAGTGACGAATCTCATCATAGGGCCACTCCTTTACGACTATTGTATTGCCAATTACTGCTCCAAGATACGATTGAGTGTTGAGGTCAAATCCACCCGGATGTTGCCGGGGCGAAGGCCATCGAGACCCACGCGGCGATACATCAGAATGGGTTTCACCGGCGAATCGCCCACGCCGTAAGCGCCCATCAATCGCCAGGATTCCGGATGTTGCCCCAGCATTTCTAAAAGCTGAGTGTGGTGCTCGCTGTGGTCCGGGCTAGGAGTCGTATCCATTACGAGAACCGCCACCGGAATGCGATCGAGTTGCGCCGCGACGGCCCCCGGGGAGTGAAACCTGGCCTGGTAGTGATCTCCCTGCCAGCCCACCTTCGCCAACAGCTTGCTCGCGCGTAAAATATAGCGCGTCGGTCGCGGTTCCCGCATCGCCACTTCCGCCGTGAAGATGCCTTCCCCGTCCCTCTCCGAAGAAATCAGCGCCGCCGCATCCTTGAGTTCCGGGTGGGAAAGGAGGCCCCGCGCCGCTTCCGCGAAGCCGAACGATTGTTTGACTGGCACGGCAAAAGTTTGCAGGAAGAAGATCGCCGCCGCCGTAGATAACAGCGCAACTTTCGGTATCGCGAACCGCTCGCCGATCCAGCGAACTCCAGGCGCGATAAAAACCAACATCCCGGGGAGCGCCATAACGATCCGGCGACCTTCAACCGGCATCGGCAGCAAAGAATGGAAAGCCCAAACGCCGATTACCAACGCGGCCATGGACGCATAGGCGCCGCTCACGCCGCGCTTGCGGGCAAACGGGATCGCAACGGTCGCCAGGGAACCCGGGAAAGCCAGAAGGAAGAAACCGAAGCCCGCCGCATCCCACTGGACCAGGAGAAGTTTCACGACCGCATGAAAAACGAAGCCAACGCTAAGGCCTTCGTCGGTCCAGCCCTGATGGGCCATTCTGAGCGTAAGCGCCTGCCACGGCCCGCAACAAATCAAGACAACCAGACCGGGCACCCAAAATGATACCCGCCGCAACAAAAACCATTTGCGGGTAAACAAAAGCACCAAGGGCGGCGTCATGGCCAGCGCCCAGCCGTCGCCTTTCGTCAGGATCGCCAGCGAGGCGAAAACGCCGAACCAGATGGCGTCGCACAAGCGCGCATCGTCGAAGTAGCGGCCGAGCGATGCCATCGCCAGGAAAGCGAACAGGGTTAACAGGCACTCCACCATCACCATCCCGGTTTGCGATTGCACCTGGGGCGTGAGGATTAACAGCGCCCCCGCGAGTATGCCCGCGAACGCTCCCGATAAGCGGCGCACGTAAAACGCCAGCGACGCCGCCAGCAGGGCGGTGAACAGCGCCATCAAGATCAAAACGGAGATGCGCGAGGGGCCGAACGCTATGGTCCAGAGCGCTTCGAGAATGTAAAACACCGGAGGCCAGTGTCCGAAGGCGACCTTCGGGTAATGCAGGTAATAATTCTCCGCGAATTTCATTGGATTCCCGGGAAAACCGGATGACGCGTAATCGGCGACCATCAACCCGGTGACATAATGAGCCGGCTCGTCGGGAAACCCGCTGAGTTCCGAATGGAAAACGCCCGCCGCGAATTGGAGGCTAATCGCCAGGAGAAATAGCAGGGGAAAGATCAGCCAAAATCTTCGGGAGCTTCGCGCTTTCGCGGTTCCGCCGGGCAATACCGCGTTGGTTTCGTTTTCGAGCACGGAGTACGGCGGAAGCATGATCTGGGGAGCGTGAAAAAGGCGGGTCCGGTGAAATGCTCGCTCCGAAACCCATGGATGCAGGATACCCGGAACGGCCTATGCCTGTCCATTGCGCTAGTACCATAGACCTTGGGCCGCCGCGCGGATGCGATAAAATTCGCTTAGTGCCACGACTTGCCGCTATTTTTTTATTCGCGTCCGCCCTTTTCGCTCAGCACCTTTCTTATGGGGTGATCGGAGGCGCGCCGGTCACGGACCTAGTTTCGAACCAGACCGGAAGCCGCTACACTATCGGGCCCACGATCCAGCTTTTGCTGCCGCTGGGGATTGGCATCGAGGCCGACGCGTTGTATCGTCCGCTTGATTTTCGCGTGGCGATCGCCAATCCGTTTTTTTCATTACCGTCCGCCAGTGGATCCCAATGGCGCTTCCCGATCCTGCTTCAATACCGCCTGGGAACGCCGCTGATCAAGCCTTTTGTCGAAGCGGGCGCGTCTTTCGAGCACAT
>JBDTAT010000762.1:0-6735 GCA_039924505.1 Bryobacteraceae bacterium | reverse complement strand
GCTGACGTCGCGCTCCTCCAGATCCTCGAAACTGAAATCCGTGCCAAAGAAGCGCGTGGAACGGTCCTGCAATGCCACGCGCCGGTCGCGCTCCAGCGCCGGAGTCCACATCCATTGGTCGGATGCGCGGCCGAGATGATTCACGATCAACAGCGCCACGCCCTTCACCTCCGGCGGCGCCGTGAAGCGCAGAATGGACTTGCTATTCCCTTGCGAGCCGAGGCGGTCGAAAGTCCAGCGCTTCTCGGTGATTTTCCGCTTGGCGTCGATCACCTGTAGCGTGCCTTCGTAGTGCTCGGACTGCGACTGCACCCGCTGCTGGGACTTGGTGGCGATTTCGAGCGCGGTTTGAGCCCAGACGACCGGGGACAGAACAACCGGTGAGAGAAGAAAAAAAACGCCGGGTCTACTCATATTTCAACGCTTCCACCAGCGAGCCGCGGGCGGCGGACTCCGCCGGAACCAGAGCCGAAAGCAACGCTGCGCCGAGAATTACGGGCACCAGCAGTAGCGCGATAGCGAAAGGAAATTCGTACGCCAGGCGCAGTCCGATCACGTCCCGCCGGCTGATCTCCAGACCGTAGTACAGGCTGGGCGCGCCCAGCGCCAGACCCAGCACCAAGCCGATAGCGCCGACCGACACTGCCTCCAGCCACAACGTGCGCCGGATCTGAGCGCGAAACCCGCCGATCGCCCGCAGCAGGCCCAATTCGCGCCGGCGGTCCACGATGGAAACCGTTAGCATATTGACGATGCCGAGGATGGCTACCAGCACCGCGACTGCAATCTGAACATAGGTCAGCCCGAGCCATTGCCCCGCGATATCGAGGATATAGCGCCGCACGTCCGCGTTCCCTAGAACGAAGATGCGATACTTGCCCGCCAGTTTGTCGAGGATCGCGCGCTTTACTTGCGGCGCCGCCGCGCCCTTGTGCAGGTACAGCCGGAAGATGTTGACCGTGTCGTCGTGCCAGTGCCGGACGTAGAACGCGCGGTCCATCAGCAGGCTCCCCTGCTGGTCGGAGTAGTCGCGCACAATCCCCACGATGGGCACGCGCAAGAGGCCGTCGGCGGAGGGAATATCGAGCGTGCCGCCGAGTTTGTACCCATGCAGCAGGGCTAGATTCTCGGAAGCGATGACGCCCTTGCCTTCCGATGCGAGGCGGTACATATATTTCTCCGGGCCGGCGACGGCGTGAAGCGGGACACGGCGCCCCGCGCTCGCGGTTTCAATCGCGACGATCATCACGGGAGCGCCGCGGATGGTTACGCGCGGGGTTCGCACTCTTTGGACCTCTTCGACGCCCGGAATCGCGGCCAGCGCATCGCCCACGGCGGCCGGGAAGCGGTAACTGCGCGAGGTGATACGGTCGGATGTAGTGACGAAGAGATCCGCGTTGAACGCGACGCGCGCCCAGTCGGCGATGGCGCCGTAGATGGCGCCTCCGATACCGCCCAGCGCGACCACCAGCGCCAACGAGAACATCAACGCCGCAACCGCGCCAGAGGTGCGCGGCGGCGCCTGGATCAGGCTATCGGCGGCCAGTGTCCCCTCCACCGGCAACGCCAGTTTCAACAGCGGACGCACGGCGCGCGAAAGCCACAGCGACAGAGAGGGTGCGAGCAGCAGCGCCGCCACCATGGTGAGCCCGAAGGCAATGTACACAGCGCTATGAAACCGGTGGAGGGCGAGACAAGCGAGCGAGCCTCCGAGCGCGGCGGCGGCGGCGAGTCTGCGCGCACGGCTCTCGCCAGCGGATGGCATTGGAGCTATGTTCTTCCGCAGCGCCCGCACCGGATCGATGCGCGCGGCATTTCTGGCCGGAAGAATTCCCGCCACCAGACTGGCTGCCACGCCAATGGCCAACGCAAACAGGATCAGTTTCGGATCGGTTGAGATCTCGGTCGAGCCATGCGCCACTCCATATACTTCACCCAGCAGACCCGCAATATATCCCGCCAGGCCGCGGGCAATCAACAACCCGAATCCAACGCCGAGGATGGAGCCGGCCAAACCGATGACGAAGCTTTCGCCGAGAAACAGCGCGCGGATCTGTCCGCGTGTGGCGCCGAGGGCGCGCAACACACCAATCTCGTTCCTCCGTTGCGCCACGGCGATTGAGAAGGTGTTGAAGATGATGAACATTCCGATGAACAATGCGAACGCGCTGGTCAAATCGGCGCTGGTCGCGTAGACCCGGGAAAGCGACTCGAACTGCGCCCCGCGCGCCGAAGGAGGTTCCACCTCGAAGCCGGGACCGAGCAACGACTTCAGCCGCGCCTGGCAATCTTCCACTCGTACGCCGTCCTTGACGGCGACGTCGATCCGGTCGAAATGGCGGCCGCGCCCGAAGACCTTCTGCACCGCGTAAATATCCATCACGGCCAGATTCCCGCCGAAAGCGCTTGCGAGGCCGCCGGACTTCATGATGCCGCGGACCGTGAACTGCTTCCCGCCGTCCATGGTTCGCATCGGCAGATGGCTGCCTATCGTAAAGCCGTTGGATCGCGCAAAGGTATCGCTGAGAATGATGGAATCCGGCTGAGCCAGGAAGATGAGCGGATCGTCCACCAACTGGTCGCCCTCCAGATCGTAGCCGCGAAGACTCCGGTCCCCCATCATATCGACGCCCAGGATGAGGAGATTCCCCTGGCCTTTGATCCCGGTGTTGGCCACGGCTTCGATGATGGGGACCGCCACGCGCACCTCGGAAACCGCCTGCACGCGATCGAGCACCGATTCTTCCAATCCGGTCTCGCCCGCTGAAACCTGCAATTGGGTGGAACCGGCAATCCGGCCGACGGTTTGATTAAAGGCGGCGAGCACGCTCTGGTTCGCCGTGCGCATTCCGACAAACACGGCGACGCCCAGGACGATTCCGGTAGTGGTCAACAGACATCGCAACGGGTGCGTGCGCGCGTACTGCCAGCTCAGCAGACGCAACAGAATCATCCGCGGAAGTCCTCTAAAACCGCTCGATACGCGACGAACCGGATCAATGCGTCCTCTCGCCGACTGCCGCTTCTACAGAGGGCGCCGGCTTCTCCGCCAGGCGCGAATTAGGAGCATAACGGCCGGGCGCCAATATCCCGGCCGGATCCACGGCCCGCTTGATGGCTTCGAGCAACTCCCCATACGGTCCATAGGCATGCATTTGACGCATCGATGGAATGCCCAGGCGGTAGGGCGGATAGCCTTTCGCCAACAGCGTGGTCTGTAACTCGGCGTAGCAGGCCTGCGCGCGCCCGTCCTCGCCGGGGACATCCCGGTCATAGGTGATCGAGATGACGCAGATGAGCGCGCGCCCGGTAATCAGCGTGATGGAAAGCATGGGCTCGAAACCGTGCCGCGTAAGGATCTCCGACGATACGGCAGCCAGGATTTCAGCGTGGCGTCCTTCGGCCGGCGCTACCGGCGACCACCAGAGCAATCCGCAGCGGTCCCGGTCGGGATCCATTGCGTCGGGCGGCGCACTCCGCTTGCGCCAGTACACGCTCGCCAGTGGTTTATCGGTTGGGATGCCTTGCAGCAAGCCGAAGAGGGGGCGGACCAACTCAAGCGCGCGGCTGAGGTCCCAACTGGTAAACAGTTGACAGGCGCGGGAAAATCGCGAGGCCAGCCCCAGCAGCCGGTCGTCGAGGAACTGCAGCTTGTCCACCTTGCCCGCCAGCGCGCGGCGCACGAGCCGCCGGGCCTCGGCCACTTGGCGGCGGGTTCCGTACAGCCCACCGGATCCATTCCATGGGCCGAAATTCATCCGGCGCCGGAATTCCCGCATCAGGCCGGCCGGCATAGGCGTCGAGTTGCCGGCCTCACTCCACGGGTATTGCTGTATTCCCGCAAGGACTTTATAGTCGTTCCCAATGTGAACGGCGCTGCGCAGCGTGCCGCTCATCCGGAGCGGACGGAGAGCATCCACCACGGCGGCTAGCCCCTCTTCGGTTCCGCACCGGAAGAAAAACGCCTGGAACCGCTCCGGGGCGGGCATCAGCCACAAGGTCATTCGCGTGACGACTCCGAAGTTAGATTGGGTAAATAAACCGTCGAGACAGGGCCCGACACCCCAACGGTAGACGGGCGCGGCAGCCGCTCCAGCGAAGCGGGCGAGGCCAGTGTCGAGGACTTCCCCCGTGGGAAGCACGACTTCGAGGGCGCAAACATGGGCGCAGTGATCGCCGTACGGAGTGTGGCCGAACCCGCGCTCCATCGTGTTGCCGATCAGGCTGCAGGCGGGGCTGGATCCCGTCCCGTCAATCCACAGGCGCGAGTTCCGGCTACGAAGGAACTCGACCAGTTGGCCCTGGGTTACACCGGGTTCGATGGTGACGAAGGCCAGTTCCTCGCTAAAATCCAGGATGCGGTTCATGCGCCCCAGGTCCAGCAAAACGCAGCCGTCCAAAACTGGCACGCCCGACCCATAGCCCCAGTTCTTTCCACTGCTTACGGGATAGAGGGGAACGCGGAACCGGGTGGCGATACGGAGGCAGGATTGAACCTCTTCCCGGGTCGCGGGACGCAAGACTGCCGGAATGGTCTGGCCGGTCGAGAAGGTAGCCGCCGAGAGAGCCTGCAGAGCCGGTTCCGCAGTGACGACGTGTTCTCGCCCAAGAACCGACTCCCATTCGTTCAAGACACGTTGTTGAAGCATACGGACCAATACCGCTGCACATTTCTTCCAAAGAACTCGCGTCTTCCAAAGAACTCGCGCAAACCGGAGGACGGCGCGAATTATTTCCCGCCACGCACGGTTGGTACGCACCGCACCCTTTGCGCTGCCTGTACGCTTGGTCCGAGGGAACAAGAAGGCCGCGCTTTCACTTCCATCAAATTCCGGGCAGAAGAAACCCGGGCATACGAGCCTTCATCATTATACACTCGGAACAAGCGGGGCCAAGGCTTCTGGTGAAGTTCCCTCCACGGAGAGATCGGGATCCAGCCGCCTCGCCTAGTGGAATCCCTAGTAACGCAGTACTCACTAGTAAATATACTAGTTACCGTGAGTAACGTTGCTAGTTCACAATGGGTCAAGACATTTGTGATAATTCATTAGGGCGTTAGTGCAAACGGAACGCCAGACGCTTCAAAAATTTACGGAGGTGTATTTTGCAACATATATTCGAGCGTTTTCGCGCTCCTTTGCTTTTTGTGACGGTGGGGCTAATCGGTTTTGCGCCAGGTTTGTACGCAACGGCGCTCACTGGAAATTTGGTGCTCGGCACTCCCACCGATTCAATCGGAGTCGACCTGCACAACATCGACTTTAACTTCTCCGGTTCGATCGACAACAACGATACGGGGTCAATCAACGTTCTGGGGACCAGCACGGGGAGTTTCGCTTCGGCTGGGTCATCGGTGAACATAGCGGACTTGTCAAGTCTTGTTGTCCCGGTCGGTGCGACCGTAAACGACGTCAACTTTATAACGTTCCCGGCGCAGCCGACCTGGAGCTTCACGTTAACCGAACTCCTGCCCGGCGTGTACACCTCGGCCGCATGTACAGCGGCTCCGGCTCCAGGACAGACTTGTACGCCGAACATCGCCGGGGGCTCGCCGTTCAACCTGACTAACAACAGCACGTCAACCTCGACGGTTTCGTTCTCGTTTTTGGGAACGGCGCAGGACAGCACGACGCCCACACTTAAAAGCAATGTGCAGGGAATATTTAGCGAGACGTTCTCCAATCAAAACCTGCAACAACTCGTCAGCACGGTGGTAGGCGGCGGGACAATCGTGACTTCGTACTCTGGCACGGTTACCGCGAGCACGGTTCCTGAACCCGGTCCCGGATCGATGGTGCTGCTCGGTGCGATGCTGATCGCCGGTTCCGTTATTGTCCGGAAAAGACATCAAGGCGCAGTGTAGTAGTTCTTCTATTTCGGTACTCCAGGCGGGCGGTGAGAACTTGGGTTGGGCCCTGGGTTCTGACCGCCTGCTTCTTTTTTATCGATCCGATTTCCTCCCCCAAAGCTCTGGCGCCGCTATTCCTGCCAACCGCCGACGATTGCCTTCTCGCTGCCGCTGCCGCCGTCACCACTCGTATCGATTCCAAAATCGCATTAGATTGGAGAGCAAAATGCTCTAGTCTATTCCATGATGGCTCAGAGTGCAGAAGATCGATTTCCATGTCTTGACGTACTTCCCGTCCGCTGGGCTTCGGGTGTCGGCAATAACGGCTCGGATTGCGCTATCTTGTTGGAGGTCTGGACCTCAGGAGCGCTTCTGCAAACCAGCTTCAACATTCCCGAGGGGTCCACGCTAACTATCGATGCCGCGGACGGACCCTTTCGCGCCCGGGTAAGTTCTTGCAAACAGGACGATTTTGGGTTCGTGATAAGCGTAGATATACCGTCTCGCGAATCCTGGTTCCCATCCGCCTATCATCCACCGTACCTGCTGTCGCCTGGGCAGCCATCGCGCTGAAAAGGCAGCTTATCGTCCGTAGCAATTGCCGTGAATGAAAGCTGGCGGGCGCGGCGCAGAAAGCCCTTCCATTGGAAGCACGGAGCACCTCCGCATGGGTCAGTTTGTCACGGAGCGTGCTGAAATTGGCGCGCAGATTTTGTCGCGAGGCAGATTTCTACGAAAGTATGGGCAGGAGTGCGGCGGCGCGTTGGGAAACCGGAACCGGCATACGAGACGGCATTAAAGGGAGCCAGGCAGCCGATTCGGCGCCGTTGCACAGCACGAGCATCGACTGAAGCTGCGACATGATCTCGTCAATCCAGATTTTATAA
>JBDTAT010000761.1:0-4289 GCA_039924505.1 Bryobacteraceae bacterium | reverse complement strand
GAGGATTTCGCTCAGCGCAAAAGCCACGATGATGCTGAAGCAGGTGAGCACGGCGAACTTAAGCAGCGGATGCCATGCCAGCCCCTGCATCATGCGCGCACCCAAGATGACGATTGGCGGATGAAAGACATAGACGCTGAAGGCGTTGCCGGAGAGAAATTTTCCTAGCTTTCCTTGCGCATTGAGTTTTTCGCGGTAGAGCACCAGCAGTCCGAACGAGATTGCAACACACGTAACCGATTCCCACAAGGAGAAAGCTGCGCTTTGCCAGTGCCGGCCTTCGTAGAATGCGCCGATGTGACCCGTGAGAGCGCCACCTTTAAAAAGCATGGTGAGCCACGCCGCGAATCCCACCGAGAGCACGACGACCAGCCAGCGTATTCCCGACGAGTACGAGAGCCTGGGCAGCCATCCCTGGCGCGCAGCCAGAACGCCGGCAGTAAAGAGCAAAATGTATTGCGAGAAGTCTCCCAAATGCATATTGAGAAACGAGACGCCGGGAAGGACACGGCGAATGCAAAACTCAAATGCGGCCATCACTAGCGCAAAGCCGATGAGTTTGCCGATACCGGGCGTTGGTTTCTCTTCATTACCGCTTCGGATTCCAGGACACAGCATCTTCCATCCTGCATAGACGGCGCAGAAGATCAGCAGAGCGAGGCAGAACCAGAGCGGGCCGTTCTCTTGAAGGAACTCTCCGTTGCGAATGTGCTTGATCCATTCGTTGGCGAAAGATGTTGGTTCGGTTGAGTTCCAGGAGCGCGAAAAGAAGTATTCGGTGACTGGCCCGAGGACAAACATGTAGAACAACACCGGCAGTCCCAGACGATAAGCGCGATCACGGACGAATTTCGCTGGTCCTTTACGGTCGACGGACGGGGGGACGAAGTATCCTGCGACGAAAAACAGCAGCCCCATGAAGAACGATTGCAGATACATCTGCCAGGCGGCGAAGACGAGCAGCGTCGGGCCTGAGACGGGCGCGCGGTCGGTGAAATACCAGTTGCCCAAGGGGCTGTAGGTGTCCGCAGAGTGCATGCTGAGGACCAGAAGGATCATGGTCCAGCGCAGGTTATCGATGTAGGCCAGACGAGGGCGCGGGGATTGTGGACGCACGCTGATCTTTTGCGCGACGGGTTGAGTAGCTGCTGGCTGCAAACCGAACCTCCGCTGCGACTGAATTACCCAGAATTTCCGTTTTGGCTTCCCGCACCGAGTCATTGTACAGCCAACCACCGCCGCTTGTGCCCGCTTCTTGACTTTTTTCCATCCCGAAGCGACTCCGATGGCCGGGAAGGGGCCGGATCTGCCTCCTCCCGATACGAAAAAAGGCCGCAAGGGCTCATGAACAGCCGGACTGATAGGTAACAGAACAGACCGGTGACATGGGTGACAGTCAGGCAGTCTCGACAAACATTTTCGTTCTTTCAGTTTGTCTGAGTCAATGAGATGCGTTAGTCTAGTCTCACTTGAGCGGAGGACAAGGCAGTGCGGGGACGCAACCCGAGTGCCGACTCAAGTGCCGGAATCACTTGGAGCGGATTTCCGCTCCAAGCTTCTAGAATCATTCTGGTACTTTACAATACTAAGTTCTCGGTTGCTGAGTCGTATGTTTTTACCCAAAGTATTGCGGCGCTGCGTGTGTGTGGAAAGGACGGCTGCCGTTGACAGCTAGGAGCCGAGATGCGCGGGCGGTCCACCGGGGCGGGGCGGGGGAGGCCCTTCCTTGACATCTTTGGCCTGGGCGTCCTTGGCCTGATCCTTGGCGGACTTCAGCGGGCTAATGATGACGTGCGCGTTGCGGCCTTCCAGGCGAGGTTGGCCTTCGACGGCGCCGACGGTGGCTAGATCGCCCGCGAAACGCAGCAGTAATTTTTTGCCGAGATCGACGTGGGCGATTTCGCGCCCGCGGAACTGCACCACCGCTTTGACGCGGTTGCCTTCCTTCAAAAAGCGGACGGCGTGGGCGCGCTTGAACTCGTAATCGTGATCGTCGGTGTTGGGGCGGAATTTCAGCTCTTTCACCTGGATGATGTGTTGTTTGCGCTTGGCCTCGTGCTGTTTCTTTTTCTGCTCGTACTGCCACTGGCCGTAATCCATCGCCTTGGCGACGGGCGGCTCAGCGGTGGGCGCCACCAGAATCAGATCAAGGCCCAATTCCTGGGCCCGGCGCACGGCGACGGAGGTCGGCAGAATCTCGACGGATCCATCCGGGAAGACGGCGCGGACTTCACGCGCGCGGATCGCTTCGTTGACGTTCTCTCGAATTCTGGGCCGGCGGGGGGGATAACTTCGGGGCGGAATCATCGAGATGTAATGGCGCGCGGCGTGGTGGCCGCCTCAACGCGGACCGATCGAATAACGCAATCAAGTGTCAATCGCAAACTCCCAATGCGGCTAGCGAGAAAGAAGCCCCGCCGCAGAAGACTCAAATACTAGCCCTAGTGTAAACGGATTCGCAAGCGGAAGTCCATCGGAGGCTAACCGGGCATATGCGCTGTCCGCACGCCGTCACGCCGCGCCGGGCACCGGCGGTCTCTGGCGATGCCAGCCCGTGCGCGCCTGAAACTCGTTGCCGAGCCGCAGCAGCAGATTCTCGGAGAACGGTCGCCCGACGAGCGAAATCGCAATGGGCAACTTTTCGGCGAAGCCGCACGGCAGAGAAAGCGCCGGAAGCCCGGCCAGGTTGCCAGCCGGAATCAGGCCGTTCAGGCCGGGCGATTGCGGCTGCGAGCTGTCCGGCCCCGCCGCATCCAGCGGCTGACTCACTTTTGGGGCCGCGGCGTAACGCGACGGCGACAACAGCACATCGACATCGGAGAACAGAGTGCGGAAGCCGCGCTGCACCAGCGCCCGGATGCGCATCGCCTTCAGATAATCGTTGGCCGGAATGTCCAGGCCGGCCTTCAGACCGGCGATCTGGTGTTTGTCGATCAGATCCTCAACCTTTCCGCTCGCAATCAGCGGCTCAAACACGGACGAGGCTTCGGCGGAAATAATGACGCCGGCCAGCGCGCCGTACGGGAAATCCGGCAGCGTGACTTCCTTGATCTGGACACCCACGGCCTTGATGGTCTCGAACGCCTTGGTGAAATCGGCGCGCGCAGCGGGTTCAGCCCACTCGGTGAAATCGGCCGGCGCGTAGCCGACCACGATGTCTTTCATCTCGCGCGCGAATTGCGGCGCATAGTAAAATCCTTTGCCGGCCGAGCCGGGATCTTCCGGATCGGAGCCCGCAATGGCGTCCAGTATAAGACCGCAGTCCTCGGCTGAATGCGCGAGCGGGCCGATTTTGTCCATGGTCCAGGAAAGCGCCATGGCGCCGTGGCGGCTGACGAGACCATACGTGGGACGCAGGCCGGTGACACCGCAGAATGCCGCCGGCGTGATGATGGACCCCGAGGTTTCCGAGCCGAGCGCGAACACCGTTAAACCGGCCGCGACCGCGATGGCCGACCCGCTGGAAGAACCGCCCGACCAGCGCGAGCGATCCCACGGATTCAATCCGGCGCCGGTGAGCGAAGCGTTGGCGAAGCGGTACCCCGGTCCGCCGGCCAGCTCGATCATCGCAAGCTTGGCGGTAAGCACGGCATTGGCTTTGAGGAGCTTCTTCACCGCCGTCGCATCCTCGTCGAACACCTGCGCGGCATAGGGCGGCGCGCCCCACGTGGTCGGCTGATGCGCCACGCTCAGTAGATCCTTGAGGCCGCACGGAATGCCCTGGAGAGGACCGCGCGTACGGCCGCGCTTGAGGTCGCCGTCGATCTCGCGCGCCTGACGCAACGCCGATTCGCGCAGCGACAACGCCAACGCGTTGTAACGCGGCCCCAGCGTTTCCATGCGGTCGCAAAAAGCGCGCGTCAGCTCCTTCACCGAAAATTCCCGCGCCTTCAGCCGGGCTCCGATCTCGGCGATGGTCGCAAAAAAGACGCCGCTGGGGATCGCCGCCATTGCTCTAGGCCTTGAAAAGAAACGCCGGCTCGGCCGCCATCGGCAGCGGAGTCTGGGCGAGATGCCGCGCGTTCTGGCGCAATTTTTCGCGAGCGGCTGTCAGCTCATCGGCGGGCGGCGCCGCGGCGGTGGAAGCCGGAGTCTGCGCCCGCAGGCCCGCCGCTCCGGCGAGCGCCGCGGCCACCTGTCTGCGCGTCAGTTTATGGATCGGTGGCAACTCGCGCACAACGGAGCGCGGTGGCGGCGTGCGTCCGTCGCCGACGGGGGGCGCTGCCGCGCGCTGTGCGCTCGTCACAAAATAACCAAACCAACCGCTCCCTGAGGGCCCAGGCTCGGAG
>JBDTAT010000760.1:0-5453 GCA_039924505.1 Bryobacteraceae bacterium | reverse complement strand
GACCGGTAAATTTCTAACGAGCGCAAAAGGTGCGGCGCGCACCATCGTCCGGGACAGAAACGGTTTCGCGCCGCACTCCGTTTTGCGCGAGTTTCCGAGGAACGCTTCGCGCCCGGCCCCCGGCGCGGTTTCACTCTACTTCTTTGCTTCTTCATTGACCAGGCCGGAAACGGCGGTGCGCGAAATCTGTAGCTTGACGTTGTCGGGCTTCACTCGCAGTATCAGCGTATCATCATTATTGATCGTGACGATGGTGCCGACAATTCCGCCCGTGGTGAGAACGATGTTGCCGTTCTGCAAGCCGACCAGCATTTTCTGCTGCTGCTTCTTCTGGCGCTGCATCGGCATAAAAACCAGCACATAAAATATGCCGACGATGACCAGGGGGAGCAGAAACCCCACGGCCGGATTGGAGGCCGGCGGCTGCTCGGCAAGAATCAGATTCCAATAAAACATCGATCAGTCGAAAGCGCAACGGGTGCGGCGCGCACCACTGAATCAACCACCCACTGTTTCGCGCCGCACTCCGTTTTGCGCGAGTTCCTTAAAAGCGCACAGGACGCGGCGGCGTCCTCTTTCGAGACCCGAAACGCGCCGCCGCCGCGTTCCGTTGTGCGCGGGTTTCCGAGAAGCGCCCGCAACCAGGGGTTCCTCATTATTGACCGGCGCGGATAGAGGCGCACGAAACTTGTGGAACGTCCCAATTAGAATAGACTGACTGATACGGGCGCGGATGTCAAGCCGCCGCATCGTAAGCTTAAGTTTTGAAGAGCAGCTTGCGGCCGCCATCGACCTCTTTTCAATAGGGCCAAGCAGAATCGTCGGGCCGGCGAACAGTCGGCCGCAGGCGGCGGATATACGGATATTTCGCGGCCGCTTTTTCGTTGACATCGATCCCCAGCCCCGGGTTGTCGTCGATGTTAATGTAGCCTGCGTCGAAGTGCGGAGTGGCGGAAAATACCTCCAGCACCGCTTCGGGCCAGTTCCCCGAATATTCCTGAATTCCGAAGTTCGATACCGAGAGGCTGACGCTGGCGTTGGCCATGTGGGCGATCGGCGAAATATTTCCGGGGCCGTGCCACGCCGTTAGAATGCCGTAGGGCTCGCAATTGGCGGCCATCTTCCTGCCGGTGGTAATGCCGCCGCAATGGACCAGATCGTTGCGTAGATAATCGATCAGGTGTCCAGTGACCAGCTCCAGACCGTCCCACGGACCGACGAACAGTTCCCCCATCGCGATGGGCGTGGAGGATTGCTGGCGAATGAGGCGGAACGTGTCCATGTATTCGGGCCGCAGCGGATCCTCCAAATAGAACAGGCTGTACGGTTCCACGGCTTTGGCAAGCTGCACGGCCTGGTTGGCGGTGACGCGCTCATGCACGTCGTGGACGAAGCCGACATCGTTGCCGACGGTCTTACGCAGATGATCGAACATGCCGGCGACGGTGCGGACGTAGGGCGTCGGATCCCAGCTCTCTGTCGGGGTGACGCCTTGCTCGAAGGCGCGGCGCGTCGATTCGCGTTGGCGCTCGGTGGATGGAACGGCGTAACCGGAGTCGGCCCCGGGCATCGCGATTTGCGCCTTCACCACTTTGTAGCCGCGCGCAATCAGCTTGCGGACGCCGTCCTCCACCTGCTGGTTATCGCGTCCGCCGGTGCTGGTGTAGGTGAGCAGCTTCGCGCGGGTGCGGCCGCCGAGCAGTTCATGGACGGGCAAGCCGGCAACCTTTCCTTTGACATCCCAGAGCGCCATGTCGATGCCGCTGATGGCCGACATGTGGACCGATCCCGAGCGGTAGTAGGGCAGGAAAAACAACGTCTGCCACAGGTCTTCAAGACGCATTGGATTGCGGCCGAGCAGGCCCGGCTTCATATCCTCGTCGAGAAATTTCGCCACGCCCAACTCGCTGCCAGAGCAGGTGCAATCGCCCCATCCATGGAGGCCGGGCTGGTTGGTGATAACTTTCACCAGCACGTAATTACCGAGCGCAGCCTTGCCGGGATTGGTGACCAGCACCTGCATACCGGTGATTTTCAAATTGCGCGGCTCGCGGTTATCGGCGGCTTGCGCGACGGCCGGCAGCGGAGTAGCCGCGGCGGCGAGAGCGGAGAGAAAATGGCGGCGATCGATCATGGTAGTGACATTCTATACAGGAATCGCGGCCGATGGAAATGGCGGGCGAACTTGCGGGCGGCCCGTGAAACCGCCACCATGAGATAGACCAGATGACGGCGGCGGCTCGCACTTTGATTACGGCGGCGGCGATGGCGGCGATGAGCGTGGCCGCGCACGCCGCCGATGCAGCGCGTGGTTTGCAACTCTTTTCGAGCGAGCGCTGCGCCCAGTGCCATAGCATCCACGGCAAAGGCGGCGCGGCGGCGTCCGACTTGGCGGCACGCGCCGGGAAAGATTTCACTCCGTTCCAATTCGCCAGCCACATGTGGAACCATGCACCCACCATGTGGGACGCAATGGCCGAGCGAAACGTGCCGCGCACTTCGCTGGGCGAGCGCGACGCCGCCGACCTGTTCGCGTACCTCTACACGGAGCGGTTTGCGGACAAGCCGGCCGATGCGAAGCGCGGGCAAAAAGCGTTTCGCGCCAAGCACTGCGCGGACTGCCACGGCGTGACCCACGCGCAGCCCGGATTCAACGCCACGCCCATCGTCGAGTGGCCGCCGCTGCGCGATCCGGTGACGCTGATGGAGAATATGTGGACGCACGCCGCGGCGATGCAGACCGCGTTACACACGCGGAAGATGGCGTGGCCGACGCTGACGTCGCAGGAGTTGGCCGACATCGCGGCGTTCGCAAAGACGGCGCCTGCCGTCAGCTTCGCGGGGGGTGCGATACCAGCAGCCGATTCGGAATCGGGTGCGGAATTGTACCGGGCGAAGGGTTGCGCCGCATGCCACCAAGGGCGCCAATCGCCCCGGCAGAAGACGTTCCGCAATACAACCGCGGTGGCCGCGGCGATGTGGAATCACCAACCACAAATGACAACGGCGAAACCGATGGCGCCCGGCGAGATGCGCGGCATCGTGAGCTACGTCTGGGAACAACAGTTCGTTTCGGACGCCGGCAGCGGCGCACGGGGCGCCGGGATTTTCTCGAGCAAAGGGTGCGCGCGATGCCACAATAGCTCCGCATCCGGGGCTCTGCCGTTAACGCCCGGCGACCGGCAATACTCGGCCTTCGCCTTGATCGCGGCGCTGACGAAGGACGGTCCGCAGATGCTGCGCCAGATGAAGGCGATCGAGACCGCATGGCCGGCGCTGACGGCGCGCGATATGGCCGACTTGGCGGCCTACCTGAGCTCGCATCCGTGAGCCATGAAGATCGTGTTGCATTACATCGGCAAGGCGCGCGACGCGCACGCCAACGCGATGGCGGCCGAGTATGTGAAACGCAGTGGCAGGTACGCGCACTGCGAGATGCGGGAGATCGATCCGCGCCGGTTCGACGTGTGGGCCAAGTATCCGGCCGGGACCAAGATACTGCTCGATCCCGCCGGCCGCACGCTCAATTCCGCGGCGTTCGCAGGGCTGGTCCAGAAGGCCGAACGCGAAGCGCGGGATCTGATCTTCGTCACTGGAGGCGCCGACGGCTTGCCGGAGGGTTGGCGCGAGCGCGCCGACCGGCTGCTCTCGCTGACGCCGCTGACATTGCCGCATGAAATGGCGCGCGTGATGCTGGCCGAGCAGATTTATCGCGCGCTGGCAACGCTGCGCGGCCATCCTTACGCCCGATAGCAGGCTCGTGGAATTCGTTTACGATACAGATAATGCACAGGGCGCGGCGCCCTTCAAACCAACCGGAAAAACTCTTCCGCCGCGCTCCGTTGTGCGAGCTTCCAGAGAGAGCCCCCCGCCATGAACGTATCGACACCGCTTTCCTTTCTAACCCAGCAATTGAACGAGTGGCGCAGCGCCGGCGCCTTTCAGCAACTGCGCGAACTGCAAACCGCGTGCGAGCCGGTCTGCCGTTTCGATGGACGCGAGGTAATCAACCTCGCGTCGAACAACTACTTAGGGCTGGCGAACCATCCCAAGCTTGTCGAGGCGGCGGTTGCAGCGACTCTGCGGTACGGCGCAGGATCCGGAGCGGTGCGGACGATCGCGGGCACGATGACGATTCACCTGGAACTGGAGCGCCGCATTGCGGCGTTCAAAAACGTTGAGGCATGCGTGGTATTTCAGTCCGGCTTCGCGGCCAATGCAGGCACGGTTGCGGCCATCCTGGGCCCGGAGGACCACATCGTCTCCGACGAATTGAATCACGCCAGCATCATCGATGGATGCCGTTTGTCGCGCGCGAAGATTCACGTCTATCCGCATCGCGATGCGGCGCGCGCCGGCGAAATTCTGAGCGGACTCGCGCCGCAACCCGGCCGCAAACTGCTAATCACCGACGGCGTTTTTTCGATGGAGGGCGACATCGGACCGTTGCCGGCATTGGCCGAGGCGGCCGAACGCCATGGAGCAATCATGATGATCGACGACGCGCACTCCTCGGGCGTGCTGGGGCGCAACGGCCGCGGCACGGTGGACCACTTCGGATTGCACGGCCGCGTCCAGGTGCAGGTCGGGACATTATCGAAGGCGGTGGGCGTCTTAGGCGGATACGTGTGCGGCAGCCGCGATCTGATCGATTTTCTATACCACCGCGCGCGTCCATTTTTGTTTTCCACCTCGCACCCGCCGGGCGTCGCCGCGGCGTGCCTCGCCGCTTTCGAAATTCTCGAGAGCGAGCCCGAACGCATCGAGACGCTGTGGGCGAATACGAGGCATTTCAAGGAGACGCTCCGCCAAGCCGGCTTCGACACCGGCAGCAGCGAGACGCCCATCACGCCCATCATGGTGGGCGAAGCCGCGGCTGCGCACCAATTTTCGCGCGACCTGTTTGACGCCGGATTGTATGCAACCGGCATTGGTTTCCCGACGGTGCCCAAGGGGAAAGCCCGCATCCGCACCATCGTCACCGCAACGCATACGCGCGAGATGCTGGACCGCGCCGTGGAAATTCTGTCGCGCACCGCCAGGCGCGCCGGTATTCTGAAATAGCCGCGCATCCTCGCCGCTATCCCCCGCATCGATACAATAAGAGTCTCCGTGCCGACACCAACCGAGAAGCGTCCGGCGTCTGAACGTCTGCGCGCCCTGCTGCCCGACATCTGGGAAATGGTGCGTCCGCGCCGCGCCGTGCTTGGCCTCGGTTTCGTGCTGATGGTGATCAATCGCGTGTGCGGCCTGGTGCTGCCGGCCTCGACAAAATATTTAATCGACGACATCATCGGCAAACACGAGGCGCAAATGCTGCTGCCGCTGGTGATCGCAGTGCTTTCGGCGACGGCGGTGCAAGGTGTAACGTCTTTCACGCTGACGCAACTGGTATCGAAAGCCGCGCAGCGCCTGATCACGGAGTTGCGGCAGAAGGTGCAGGCGCACGTCGG
>JBDTAT010000759.1:0-3491 GCA_039924505.1 Bryobacteraceae bacterium | reverse complement strand
ACCGCGGCTTCGTGCGGCCCAGTTATCCGGAGCAGGTGATTGTGTCGTATTTCGAGGCCGGTAAGATCTGTTCTTACATTGCGGAGATGTGGGGCTACGAAAAACTGATCGCGATGATGCACTCTTTCGGCGATCGCGCAACGACGCCGGAGGCGATCGAGAAGAATCTGGGAATGAAGCCGGAGGATTTCGATAAACAATTTCTCGCATGGCTGGATGCGCAGACGAAGAAAACGGTGGAAGGATTCGCGGCGTGGAAAGAGAAGCTGCAAAAGATGCACAAGGAACTGGCCGCGAAGCAGTACGACGATGCCATCGCCGACGGCAATGCGATTCGCGATATTTACCCGGATTATGTGGAGGCCGCGAGCGTCTATGAGGCGCTGGCGAAGGCATATCTGGCCAAGGACGACAAACCCCTGGCGATGAAATCGCTGGCGCAGTACAGCCAGATCGGCGGCCGGAATCCGGACTCGCTAAAGCAGTTGGCGGCGCTTCAATCGGAGTCGGGAAACCAGAAGGCGGCCGCGGCGACGCTGGAACGGATCAACTTTATTTATCCGGCGGACGTGGACCTGCACCGGCGGCTGGGCGGGCTGCTGATGGGATTGGGGAACGCGAACGGAGCCATCCGCGAGTATCGGGCGGTGATTGCGATGAAGCCGCTGGACACGGCGGGCGCGCATTTTGAACTGGCGCAGGCGTTGGACGCAGCGCACCGGAAGGCGGAAGCGAAAGACGAAGTGATTTCGGCGCTGGAGGCCGCGCCGGGGTACAAACCGGCGCAAAAGTTACTGTTGGAACTGGCAGGAAATTAAATTGAAGAGGCGGACAAAGGACGCATGTCGACAACAACGTTAGAGACGATGGACTCGGCCGAGCTGAAGCAGCGGGTGGAGCGGTTTCAGAGAGTTCAGCAGGACATCGTCACGCAGGTGCGACGCGTGATTGTGGGACAGGAGGAAGTGCTGGAACAGGTGATGATCGCGCTGTTCGTCGGCGGCCACTGCCTGATCACCGGCCTGCCGGGGACGGCGAAGACGCTGCTGGTGCGCACCATCTCGCAGACTCTCGGCCTGATGTTCCGGCGCATTCAATTCACGCCGGACCTGATGCCGTCCGACATCACCGGCACCGACATTATCGAGGAAGACACGGGCACAGGGCGGCGGACGTGGACGTTCGTGCCCGGACCGATTTTTTCGAACGTGCTGCTGGCGGATGAAATCAACCGGACGCCGCCGAAGACGCAATCGGCGCTGCTCGAAGCGATGCAGGAACTTTCCTGCACGGTGCGCGGCAATCAGTACACGATCAAGGCGCCGTTTTTCGTGCTGGCGACGCAGAATCCGATTGAGCTCGAAGGCACGTATCCGCTGCCGGAAGCGCAACTGGACCGGTTTTTGTTCAACACCGTGCTCGATTATTTGTCGGCTGAGGATGAGATGGAAGTGCTGGGGCTGACGACTACAACGAAATCGGCGCAAGTGGAGACGGTGACGACCGCGGAGGAGATCCTGGAATTTCAGCAGCTTGTGCGCATGGTGCCGATTGCGGATTCGGTGGCGCGATATGCGGTGGACATTGTGCGGGCGACGCGCGCGACGGATGCGACGGCGCCGGATTTCATCAAACAATATGTAAATTTCGGAGGCAGCGTGCGCGGGGCGCAATTTCTGGTGCTTTCGGCCAAGGCGCGGGCGCTGATGCGCCACCGGTATCACGTGACTTACGACGACATCATTGCGATGGTGCGGCCGGTGCTGCGGCACCGCATTCTGCTGAATTTCCATGCGGAATCGGACAAGCTGACGCAGGACGATATTTTGAAGCGGCTGCTGGAATCGAAGCCGGCTCCGAAGAACTGAGCCGCGGGGCGCGCGCCATGCTGCAACGCTTTCTCGATCCCGCGGTGCTGTCCGGAATCTCCGGGCTGGACCTCGTCGCCAAGACGGTGGTGGACGGATTTGTGGCCGGACTGCACCGTTCGCCCGATTTCGGCTTCAGCCAGGAGTTCGCCGAATACCGCGCCTACACGCCGGGCGACGATTTGCGGCACGTGGATTGGAACGTCTTCGCCCGCACGGAGCGGATGTATCTGAAGCGCTACCGGGGGGAGACGAACACGCATCTGACGCTGATGCTGGATGCAAGCGCGTCGATGTCGTTCACCTCGCATGGGGTGACGAAGCTGGATTATGCGCGGTATCTGGCGGCGTCGCTCGCGTATCTGGCGAATCAACAGCGCGACGCGGCGGGGCTGATCGTGTTCGACGACGAGGTGCGGAACGACGTGGCGCCATCGACGCGGCAGGGCCAGCTTGCGCGTATCCTGCACGCGATTAACAACGCCAACCCAGGAGAGCGCACGGATTTCGCAAAACCGTTTCTACACTTCCGGCAATTCCGCCACCGGCGCGGGATTGTGGTTGCGCTGTCCGATTTTTGGGAAATACCGGAGAAGGTGATTAAGACCGTGGAGCCTCTGCGCTTCGGCGGCGACGACCTGGTGCTGTTTCACGTGCTGGACCCGGAGGAGATTCGCCCGAAGCTGCGGGAACCGATGCTGCTGGTGGATATGGAGACCAGCGACACGCTGGAAGTGTCGCCGGACTACGCGCACAAGGAGTACCGGGAGCGGATGGACGCGCATCTGGCGGACTTGAAGGACCGGGCGCAGCGCGCGGGCATCGACTATTTCCTGCTGCGAACGGACCGCCCGTTGGATGCGGCGCTGCGCGAGTATCTGGCAATCCGGAAAGGCAGAATGTAGATGGGATTCCTCGCGCCATGGTTTCTGGCGGGGTTGGCGGCGGTGGGTCTGCCCATCTGGATTCATTTGCTGCGGCAGCACAAGACCGTGCCGAAGCCGTTCAGCTCGCTGATGTTTTTCGAGAAGCGCACGCAGAGCTCAGTGAAGCACCGGCGGCTGCAGCATTTTCTGTTGCTGGCGCTGCGGGTGGCGCTGCTGATGCTACTGGCGCTCGCCTTCGCGAATCCGTATACCAATCGCGCTCCGGCGGCGGGCGGCGGCCGGAAACTGCTGGTGCTGGCGGTCGACAATTCGTTCAGTATGCGCGCAGGAGACCGGTTCGCGCGCGCGAAACAACTGGCGTCGGACGCGGTGAGCAATTTGCGGCCGGGCGATTACGGGCAAGTAGTGGCAGTGGCGGCGGACGTGCAGGTGATGACGCAGCCGAGCGCGAACGCGGGAGAGCTGAAGGCGGCGATCGCCGGCATTGAGCCGGGCGACGGGCGCAGCTCCGATGCGGAGTTTTCGCGCTTCCTGCGGACGACGGCCGAGCAGGCGAAGGTTCCGCTCGAGGTCCATTTCGCGAGCGACATGCAGGCGTCGGCGCTACCGCCGGGGTTTGCCGATTTGCGCCTGGATGCGGGGACGAGTCTAATTCTCGAGCCGGTGACGAACGCGGCGGCGCCGAACTGGGCGGTTGAAAACGTGACGGCTCCGCGGAGCCTGTACGATCCTAAAA
>JBDTAT010000758.1:0-6183 GCA_039924505.1 Bryobacteraceae bacterium | reverse complement strand
GTCGCCGAACTCCCCTTCGGCCGCAACAAGAAATTCTTCTCTGGCACGAATCGTCTCGTCAACGGACTCATCGGCGGCTGGCAATTGAGCGGCGTCTGGCGCCAATCGAGCGGGATGCCGACCAGTGTCGGCAACGGCAGTTTCTGGCCGACCAACTGGAACGTGTCTGGCTTCGCCTCGCAGATCGGCGTCGTTCCCCCGCCGCAAACCACCAAAAATGCCCCAGCCGTCGTCGGGCCGGACGGCGGCGCCAATATCTTCGCGAATCCCGCCGCCGCTCTCGCCGCTTATGGGTTCACGCTTCCCGGCCAAAGCGGCCAGCGCAATGGCCTCCGCGGCGACGGATATTTTACGATCGACCTGGGCCTGGCCAAGCGCTTCGACCTGTTCACCAGCGGCGACCATCTCAACACCCTGCAATTCCGCGCCGAGTCGTTCAACATCACCAACACCGCCCGCTTCGATCCGCAATCGGCGAACCTCACCTTGGGCGACCCCAACAACTTCGGCCGCTACACCGCCATGCTCACCAGCCCGCGCGTGTTCCAATTCAGCCTGCGCTACGAATTCTGACCGCCGGTTTCCCTCACGCCCGCCGCCGTGAGTGTCCCCTTCCTTTAATCCCCGCCGCCCTCATTCCGAGCCGTGACCGTCAGGGAGCGGTTGTTGTGTGCCCCCAACGCATCCAATTTTGTGCCGGCCGCGACGGTTAAAAGCACCGTCGGATTGAGCCGCGCATTCCCGTTCACAACCGCCGAATATTTTTCCGATCCCTTCAAACAATGGCCCGCAACCCAATTTCGATAATCCGATAGTTCGGAATCGGCCACCTCCGTGCTATGAATTAGATCGCAAGGAGAACCTATGCCTACAGCCGCACAACTCGACGCCAACCGCGCCAACGCCCAGCTCTCCACCGGTCCCAAAACCGAAGCCGGCAACGCGCAAAAGGTGCGGCGCGCACTGTCGTACGGCGCGGAAACGGTTTCGCACCGCACTCCGTTTTGCGCGTATTCCGTGGATGAAGCCTCGAAAAACAACGCCTTCAAACACGGTTTCACCAGCCGGCAAATCGTTCTCAGCAGCGAAGATCGGCAAGCCTTCGAGCAACTGCACGCCGGCGCCGGCGCGGAATTTGCACCAGTCGGCCTCGCCGAAGAGCGCACAGGGCCCGGCGGTTACCGCGCTCCGTTGTGCGCGAGTGTCCAATAAGATGTGCGTCTCCGAGTTGGCCGTAACCTGGAGGCGCCTGCTCCGCGTCCGCGCGGCCGACGCTCCCGCCGCAATTGGGTCCGTTTCGCAAAACCGTACAGCGCGCCTGTTTCCAGCTCCCACGGCCAAACAGCCAATTGGCTTCGTTTCGCAAAACGCCTCAAACGTCGAAAACTCTGCGCCACCGGCGAGTCTCCAGACGCCTGCGACTCCACCGATTCAGCAAAGGATGCTCGTCTCCGAGTTGTCCGTAACCTGGTGGCGTCTGCTTCGCGTCCGCGTGGCCGACGCTCCCGCCGCAATTGGGTCCGTTTCGCAAAACGCCATAACGCGCCCGTCTCACGCTCCCACGGCCAAACGGCCAATTGGCTTCGTTCCGCAAAACGCCTCAAATGTCGAAAACTCTGCGCCACCGGCGAGTCTCCAGAGGCCCGCGAATCCGCCGATTCTGCAAAGGATGCTGCAAACGTCTACTAAAAAGGCGCAAAGGGCGCGGCGCGCACAGCAACGCCGGTGGCCGTGCGCGATAATAACGGCAAGCATGTTTCGAGCCATCAAGGAACAGGTGGAGACGGTTTTTCGCGAGGATCCCGCCGCCAAAAGCGTGCTCGAAATCGTGCTGTGCTACCCCGGTTTTCACGCCGTCCTGCTCCATCGGGTGGCGCACTGGCTCTACCGGATGCGGTTGTACCTGGTGGCGCGCATGATGTCTCAGTTCAATCGCGTCTTCACCGGCATCGACGTTCATCCGGGCGCGAAAATCGGCCGGCGGTTTTTCATCGATCACGGCATGGGTGTTGTCATCGGCGAAACCACGGAAATCGGCGATGACGTCCTGCTCTACCAGGGCGTGACGCTGGGCGGCACCGGCAAGGAACGCGGTAAGCGGCATCCGACCATCGGCGCCCATGTCGTCATCGGCACCGGCGCGAAAGTGCTCGGCAATATCACGATCGGCGATCACGTCAAAATCGGCGCCGGCTCGGTCGTCATTCGCTCCGTGCCGGAGCATTCCACGGTGGTGGGCGTCCCCGGCCGCGTTGTGCGCAGCCGATTCGGCACCAGCGACGATCTGGAGCACGGCCATCTGCCCGACCCGGAAGGCCAGGCCATCGACGACCTTTCCAAACGCATCGAGCATCTGGAGACGCTTATCGAGTCGCTGGCCGCCGGAAACGTCGCGCAAAAGCAGTGACCCGGATCGCCGTAATTTTGCTGGTCGCGGTGTGCGCGCGGGCTCGCGCCGGGCAGATTCCATATTGGATTCAGCCCTGCGCGGACGCCCGCACCGCATGTAAATCGGGCGATCCGCAATTGGCCGCCTGGGCGCTCGCGGCCTGGGAGACGGCCTCCCACGGACGGCTGCGGCTGGTCGAAATGCCGGCGCCCGATCACGCCCGTATTCGCGTTTATTGGGTCACCGGATTGGAGGGTCTATATGGTGAAACCCGGCCGGTTGAAGTGGACGGCAAAAAGGGGGCCGAAATGTTCATCCGCCCCGATGTGAGTACGCTCGGTCCCACTATCGCCGCCGCCGCCGGCCGCGACCCGCTCCTGCGCGAGGCGATTGTGTACTTGACCTGTCTGCATGAGTCCGGTCACGCGTTGGGCCTGGCCCACACCGCCGCCTTCGACGACATTATGTATACCTTCGCTCTGGGCGGCGACATCGACGAATATTTCGCGCGCTACCGCCGCCAAATCGCCACCCGCGGGGACATTCGCCGGCATCCCGGACTTTCGCCGGCGGACCGGGAGCACCTGATTCGCGCGCTCGCGGACCCTCGCTAGCAGACCGCGGCAGAAGTCGCGAAGGGCCGCTTGCTGCTGCGCGGCTCAGTAACATCAACGCATTGCCGAGCCGCGACGGTAACGGAGCGGTTTTTACCACGAGCTGCCAGGCTCGCAGCCCGTTTTGCGCGGGTTTGTCAAAAGCCGCCGATAAGACAGGAGTGCAGTCGCGGCTTCTGGTTGTTGCGGGATGGTTGTGTCTGCTGTGCGCGCCGGTGGCCGCGCAGCGCTACAATTTCCGCCAGTACGCGCAAAGTTCCGGCCTCGATAATCTGGATGTAAACTCCTTGCTGCAGGATGCCACCGGGTTTATTTGGGCGGGAACGCAGAACGGCCTGTTCCGGTTTGATGGAAAATCGTTCCAGCGTTTTGGCCCCGAGGAAGGACTGGCAGGCAGTGAGATCAAGTCGCTCTACCGCGCGCCCGATGGTGCGCTCTGGGTGGCGGCGCGGCAGGGCGTTGCCCGCCGTTGGGGTGACCGGTTTCTACCCGTTTCCCTGAATTTGCCACCCGGTGAAACGGCGGAGATTTTCGGTGGTTCCACGCTCGCGGGCGATGGGACGGGCCACCTGTATGTGGCCACCACCCAGGGGCTTTTTCGGCTGGATGGCGGCGGCGGAAGGTACCGCGCCCGGCGTCTAACGCGCGCAGCGGCGCACTCGGTTTATACCGATGCGCAGGGCGCGGTGTGGTTCGGATGCGATACGAAATTGTGCCGCATCGCGCCCGGATCGGACGCGGTAACGGTTCCTTACGCGCTTCCGCCGGATCTCTGGGATAGCGTTCTGGAAGACCGTGGCGGCAGTCTGTGGTTGCGCAGCGCCAGCCGCCTGATGGAGCGGGCGCGCGGCGCGCTCGAATTCGTCCCGCGCCATCGCGGTCTGCCGCAGAGCGGCGGTCCCGCCGGTAGTCTCGCGGAAGGTCCGCAGGGCCGATTACTGGTCCCAACCGATTCCGGGCTGGCGATCCGCGAGGCGGGATCCACGCCGCCGGAACCGGGCGATTGGAAGTTGATCGACACCAGCCAGGGGCTGAGTAACGAGGTGGTTTCCTGTACCCTGACAGATCGCGAAGGGTCGTTATGGCTCGGCCTGCGCGGAGCCGGCGTCATGCGGTGGTTGGGCTACGGCCGGTGGGCCAACTGGACCCGGACCGAAGGGTTGGCGAGCAATACGGTGTGGGCGATGCGCCGCGCACCGGACGGCGCCCTGTGGGTTGGCACTGCCCATGGCATCGATGCGATCGAGACCAGCGGAGGAGTGCGGCACGTCGGGCGCGCGGCGGATTATAAAGTGCGCGCAATGGCGGGCGGCCCCAATGGCGGGATGTGGGCCGGCGGAAGCCCCGGCGGCGTCATCGAGTTCGACGCGCGCGGTCGTCGTCTCCGGACCTATGGCCGGCAGGCAGGTCTGACCATCGGCCGCATCGATGGATTGGTTTTCGATCACGAAGGGCGTCTCTGGGTGAGCACCATCGACGGCCTGTATCGCAGTACACCGGCCGGCTCCGGCCCGGTGCGGTTTGAAAAGCAGCGCCCTCCGGCGAGCGATGCCGGCGAGCGATTTTACGCCGGCCTGGTGGATCGGGATGGCACGGTATGGGTGCCGGCAACGGGTGGTTTGCTGCGCTGGCGCAAAGGGCGCTGGCGGCGGTTCACGCGCGCCGACGGTTTGCGGCAGTCCGCGGTCCACTTCGTCGCCGAGGCCTCCGGCGGCGAACTGTGGGTAGCATATCGCGACTCGATGGGCCTCTCCAAAATAGCCGTCGATGGCGACCGGCTGGAAATTACCCATTACGACACCAGCAACGGCCTGCGTTCGAACACCGTCTATTTCGCGGGCGTGGACCGGCGCGGCTGGGTTTGGGCGGGCACGGATACAGGCGTCGACGTGTTGGCCGATGGACACTGGCGGCATTACGCGCGCGCCGGCGGCTTGGTGTGGGACGACTGCAATGTGAACGGTTTTTTCGCGGATCCGGATGGCGCGGTTTGGATCGGCACTAGCGGCGGTCTGGCGCGCTTCACTCCAGACGAGCATCCGCGCGAGCCGCTGCCGCCGCCGGTGGTTCTCACGCAAGTTCGATTTGCCGGCAAGCCGCCGGTCCCCGGCGCGGGCGCCGTTCCCTACGACCAACGGGCCTTGTTTGTGCGCTTCGCCGCGCTGGCCTTCGTGGACGAAACCCAGGTGATATTCCGTTACCGGCTGGAGCCGCTGGACGCGAGTTGGATTCAAACGGACCAGCCGGAAGCGCGCTACTCGAACCTGCCGCCCGGCTCGTACACCTTCGAAGCGATGGCGCGCAGCGCCGAAGGGATCTGGAGCCGCCAGCCTGCGCGGCTCTCGTTTTCAATTGCCACGCCGTGGTGGCGGACGTGGTGGTTTGCGGGCGCGCTGTTATTGCCGGTCGTGCTGGCGGCCGGCAGTTTGTGGACCTGGCGGCTCGGCCGCGTTATGGGCCAGAAGGCGGATCTCGAGGCGGCCATCGTCGAGCGCACGCGCGAATTAAGCGAGGAAAAATCCCGCGCCGAGCAGGCCAGCCGCATGAAGAGCGAGTTTCTGGCCAACGTCAGCCACGAGATCCGCACCCCCATGAACGGAATTCTGGGTATGACCGAACTGGCTTTGATGACCGACCTTTCAACCGAACAGCGCGAGTGTCTGGATATATCGAAGCGCTCGGCCGAGCTGCTGTTGGCGCTGCTGAACGACATTCTGGATTTCTCGAAGATTGAAGCCGGGCGGCTGGAGCTGGACCCGGTGGCGTTTTCCCTGCGCGAATGCCTGGAGAGCGCCGTGCGCCCGCTGGCGATACGAGCCGCGCAGAAAGGTCTAGAATTCCGCATCGACGCGGCGCCCGAAACGCCCGACCGCCTGTTCGGCGATCCGATGCGGTTGGGCCAGGTATTCGTCAACCTCGTGGGAAATGCCGTGAAGTTCACGGAAAACGGATCGGTGGTGGTGCGCGCGCGGCGATTGAACGGCTGCGCGCCGCATCCGTTGCGGCAGGCGAATCCCGCGGCGAAGGAAGTCTGGATGGAATTTTCGGTCGCCGACACCGGCATCGGCATTCCGGTGTCACGGCAGCGGATGATCTTCGATTCGTTTCAGCAGGTGGATGGCTCCACCACGCGCAAGTACGGCGGAACGGGACTGGGGTTGGCCATTGCGGCCCGCTTGG
>JBDTAT010000757.1:0-3212 GCA_039924505.1 Bryobacteraceae bacterium | reverse complement strand
AAACTGGACCGTCGCTTCGGAGCGGTGATAAACTTGTCATCGCTTTCATACTTTAAAGAACACGCGCAAAACGGAGTGCGGCGCGGACCAATTCCCGGCTGGCCCGGTGGTACGCGCCGCACCCTTTGCGCTTCAGGAGGTGCTGGTGCGCACGTGGGTACTCATCGTTGTTGGATTTTTTACCGGATGCGGCTTGTGTCCGGCTCAATTTCAGTTCGGAACTGTGAACGGGTTGGTAAAGGACCCGTCGCAATCGCCCGTGCCGGGAGCAACCGTCGAGATTCGCAGCCGCTCCACCAACGTCGTGCGGCGGGCGGTGACGTCGTCATCCGGCGAATATAATTTCGTCTCGCTGCCGCCGGACAACTACACCATCACCTTGCGCCACGCGGGTTTTCACGATCAAAGCCGGCAGTTTGAGCTATCGGTGGCGCAGCGCCTGGAAGCCGACATTACACTGCAACTGGGCAGCGTGAACCAGGAGGTCACGGTCAGCGCCGCAGCGCCGCTGCTAGAAGCGGCATCGTCGGAGATCGGAAATGTGCGCTCGGAAAAACAGGTGGTGGATCTGCCGTTGAACACCCGCAACTTCACCCAACTGGTGGATCTTGCGCCGGGAGTCAACAGCCGCGGGACTTCGTCCAACTCGATTCTGCAAGGTTACACCAGCGGCCGCGGCACCAATGGCGCGGTGATCAACGGCGCGCCGCCCGAAGGAATCGTCTACATGTTCGACGGCATTCAGAGCGTCGATAACGACGCCGGTGTGTTGATCTTCTTTCCGCCCGTCGATGCCATCCAGGAGTTTAAGGTGCAGACCAGCGGAGCTCCGGCGGCGTATGGCGGCGGGGCGGGCGTCATCAATGTCGATTTCAAGTCTGGCACGAACGCCTATCATGGCGCGGCGTATGAGTTCCTGCGCAACTCCGCTTTCGATGCGAAGAACTTCTTCGATTCGGCTGCCAAGCCGATTCCGCCGTTTCGTCTGAATCAATTCGGCGTCAACTTCGGAGGCCCGGTTCTGATTCCGAAGCTGTTCAACGGAAAAGACCGGCTTTTCTTCTTCGCCGATTACGAGGGAAAGCGCGTCTTTCAGGCGCAGACGTTCACCAGCACCGTGCCCATTGCCGCGTTCCACACGGGCGATTTTTCGAGTCTGCTTCCCAAAACCGTGTTGTTCGATCCGCGCAGCAACCCGAGGGTGCCGCTGCCGGGCAACATCGTGCCGGCCTCGGCCATCGATCCAACGTCGGCGCGCCTGATGGCGCTCTATCCGGCGCAGAACCTGCCCGGCACGACCACCAATTTTCTCTACAACCCGGGCCAGCAGACCAGCGTCGACCAGTACGACGTGCGCGTCGATTACCGCACCGGCTCCGCGCTTTTATTCGGACGCCTGAGCCGCGAGAATCCGACCACCGTGACGCCGGGATATCTTCCTCCGCCGGCCGTCGGCGGGGGGCCATCCCGCCCCGGCAATACGCTGGTTCCGGCGTATCAAGCCGTTATCGGCTACGGCCAGTCCATTACGCCCACACTGTACTATGAAGCCCGGCTGGGCTTCTCGCGCATGAGTGAAGCCATTATCGACGAGCTGAGCGGACAGAAACTGCTCGCCGAATCCTTCGGTATCCCGAACGCGAATAGCGGCGGGGCCGCGGGAGGGCTGACGAACATCGGCATCAGCGGCACCGTGGGTCTGGGCGATGGATCGGGAACCCTGGCGAAGGTGAACAACGATTACGAATACGGTCAAGCGCTGAGCTGGGTTCACGGCGGCCACGAATTCAAATTCGGCGGCGACATCATGAGCCGGCGTTTTTCGTTCTTCTCCCCCACGTGGCCGGTGGGAACGATGAACTTTTCCGGCGTGTACACCGGCTACGGCCTCGCAGATTTTCTATTCGGGCGGCCGATCAGCTCGCAAATCGACATCACGAAATATTTCAGCCTGCACCGTTTCGTCACCGGCCTCTATGCGCAGGACACGTGGCGCGTCACGCCGAAATTGACCTTGAACTACGGACTTCGCGACGACATGGTGACGCCCTGGGTGGAACGTCACAACCAACTGGCGGGCTTCGTGGCGTCGAACGGAGGGAATCTGGTTCCGGTCGGCACGGCTCCGTATAGCGGAAATTCCGTAACCCAGGGACGCTACACAAATTTCGGCCCGCGCGCCGGCGCGGCTTATAACATCACGCCGAAAACGGTGATCCGCGCCGGCTTCGGAATTTTCTATTCGTTCGCAATGCAGACGTCGAACGATTCACCGGCGAAGAATGCGCCGTTCAGCGGCTCGCTGCAGGTGGCCAACAACGCCGCCGATTTCGCCGGGGCGCTGCCGATTTCCGCTGGATTTCCCGCCAGCCGGCCGAATCTGTTTCCGGTCCCGGGAACCGGATGGATCTACTATCCCTACGATTTCAAAACTACTGGCGCGAACGAATGGAACATCAATGTGCAGCGCCAGCTCGGCGCGAACAATGTCCTGACAGTCGCGTACGTGGGAGAAAAAGGGACGCATCTTTTCGTTACCGACAACATCAACGAGGCGGTTCCCGGACCCGGCGCCGTCGCGCCGCGGCGTCCGTATCCCAACCTCGCCGATGGCACGGCGGTTGGGCCGTGGGGCAATTCCACATATCACTCCCTGCAGACCACCTTCGAGCGCCGCTTTTCGGCGGGCCTCTCGCTGCTGGCGGCATGGACGTGGTCTCACAGCATCGACGATTCGAGCGGCACCGGCACGGAGGCGATTCAGACTCCGTACAATCTTCATCTTTACCGCGGCGATTCGACGTTCGATGTGCGTCACAACGTGGTTCTAAGCTGGACCTACGATCTGCCTTTCGGCAACGGCAAGATGCTTTTGCATGACGCCCGCGGACCGCTCGACTGGATTGCCGGCGGTTGGCAGCTTAATAGCATCGACACATTCCAGACCGGCACGCCGTTCACAGTAACGATGCAATCGAGCACGCTGAACGCCGGCAGCGGCGTGCAGTGGCCCAATCGAATTGGATCCGGTGTACTCTCGAACCCTACTATCAGTCAATGGTTCGACCCCACTGCGTTTGCTGCGCCCGGAGCCTACACCTACGGGAATTCGGGCCGCAACATACTCTTCGGGCCAGGAACCCGCCAGTTCGACGTCTCGTTGTTCAAGAGCTTCGCGCTGACCGAGGACAAGACCCGGCGCCTGCAATTCC
>JBDTAT010000756.1:0-11871 GCA_039924505.1 Bryobacteraceae bacterium | reverse complement strand
CGCGATCAATCATTGATTATCCTGTTCGCTGGTTGAGACGCGGGCATAGCCGAGAAGCGTTGCATAAATATATCGCCATTCATTGCCATTACGCAATAGCTTTTCGCACGCATTGAATCCCTGTAAAATTGACCGCCGCTGAGCCTTGCGGAAACGAACGTTTATGCAAGCCAGCGTTGCCGGCAATTCGCTGGGTAAGCTGTAGTACATCACTTGTTACTTCTATGCTTTCGCTCGCGTACCCGCGGGCGTCTTCTTCTTCAATCTGATCTGATTGTAATCAACGGCGGCCCGCACGAGACTTTTAAGAGCACGCTGATCAATCTTATCGCCCTCGAAAACATCGATTGCGCGCCACACCTTGCCTCCGAGGCCGGCGTTGAAGAGCTTCTCAGGATCTGGGAGGCTCGCACCGTGGGCAAAGGTAAGCTTCACCTTATCGTTGTGGGCGTTGGCGACCGCGATGATTCCGTAGTGAGACCACACGGGGCTTCCCATCCATTTCCATTCCTCGACGATCTCCCGGTCGGCCTCAAGGACGCTCTTGCGGATGCTGGCGAACGTTTTGCCACGCCAGTCTGTGAGTTCCGCGATCAGTTGGTCAATACGTTCCGATGGATTCATTGGATTTTTATCCCTCCAATTCTCGTCCCGTTTTCATGCGGGTTGTTTCGCTATAGAGTCTGGTTTGGCCGAGCTCCTCGAAATAAGCCGTGGGACGACATGGCCTCTCCACATCCAAAGTCCCGAAAGGAGCATTAGAGGAACGACGACAAACCGAACACGGGAGGCGTACTTTGGAATTTCTTCAAACGGACTATAAATATAACCGAGAATCGGAATGTTAAAGACGATGTGAATCCAGCGGATAACCGAACGTTTGGCGGCATCTTTCATGATTGATTTGTCCTCCCTTCACGATTTTTGAGCCGCCTGAGGCGGCCCGTTGGACGTTTCCATACCGAACTGCTTGGCGTACTCGGCTTGCAATCGCTGCCAGCCGCTGAACTTCATGGTCTCGGCGCCGACGATTGGTCCAATCGGGTCGCCCGCGAGGAGCCGCTCAAGGACGTCGAAGCAGATGTGCCAGCCCGCGGCGCCCCACGAGATGAAGCGGCGATCGATGCTGTGCCACAGCGTCAGGCGCGTGCCGCCACCAGCGGCTTCGAGTTCCCACCGGATATCGCTGTACTCCAGCACCTTGGGAGCGTCGGCACGAGTCACTCTTGTTTCGGAAACCTGCGGCGTTCCCACCCAGGTGAGCTTCACCGCTCCAACCGTACCCAGGCTTCCATCCACCTCGAAGGGAGCCCACTGGCGCAGATGCGCCGGGTCGGTGAGCGCCTGCCAGACTTTTTCCGGTGAGTGGCGCAGTTCTCTAACGAGAATGAGTGTCCACTTCTCTCCGTCCTTTCGCACCTGCGCTCGGCTGGCGGGACCCGGTGTGTACCGATCGCGATTGGTCATCTTCTTCTCCTCATCCTCCTTTTCGCTGGTGGCGTTCGAGAGCATCTACAGGAGCGGACCAGAACCGGCGCAACGCCTCTTAATAGCGCGACAATTGGGCGAGCTGAATGAGGTTGCCGCAGGTGTCCTTCACCATTGCAATGGTCGACGCCGTTACGTCGGTGGGCGGCATCGTGAACTCGGCGCCGCGGGCCTTCATCCGCTCGTAGTCGCCCTTGATGTCGTCGGTGTAGAACATGGCTCCGGGCTGGCCCTGTTGAAACATCGCCTGCTGATACGCTTTGGCCGCGGGGTTGTCGTTCAGCGCCAGCTGCAGCTGAGCGCCGTCCGGCTCCTCGGGCGAGGCCACGGTCAGCCAGCGAAATGGGCCCTGACTGAAATCGGCCTTCTTGCCAAAGCCCAGCACCTCCGTATAGAAGCGCAGGGCCTTCTCCTGGTCGTCGACGTATACGCTGGTCAGTTTGATTTTCATTTCGTTTCTCCTTTGTCAAGTTCGCGGTTTGGGCCGCGTCGTCTTCCTTGTCTTCCCTTTTGTTGGTGTTAGCGGATCCATGCGGTCCAGGTGGCGTTCGAGAGCATCTACTTGAGCGGACCAGAACCGGCGGAACGGAGCCAGCCATGCATCCACCTCCTGAAGTGGTTCAGGTCTCAGCCGGTAGAGACGGCGCTGGGCGTCCACCGCGGATTCCACGAAACCGGCCTCTCGCAGGACTCGCAGGTGCTTCGACACTGTCGGCTGCGGCATACGAAGGTGACGCTCGATCTCCCCCACCGACTGTTGTGACAAGACCAGGAGGCTCAATATCGCGCGGCGGTTCGGCTCCGCAATTATTTCGAATACAGATTCCACGCTCTTAATATACTCCATAGAGCATATGCGTGTCGAGGGATATAAAGTACTGAGGCCTTGGCAACGGTTTCCCTGCGCTCGAATTCGACAGGTTTGTTCCGTCACGGTCCTGGCGCGGCCACGGCCGAATACCGCAGCCGAATACCTTGACCTTCGACCTATTATGAGTTAGCTTAAAGGTAGAAGCTTGAGGTATCGATGCCATCTGCCCGTTTCCCTATCCCGCAAGGCACTCTCGATATGCTGATCCTCCAGATCCTTTCCCTTGAACCGGCTCACGGCTACGGCATTGCGCAGAGACTGGAGCAGATTTCGCAATCCGTCGTTCAGGTTAACCAGGGCTCTCTATATCCGGCCCTCCACCGGCTGGAACAGAAGAAATGGCTGCGGGCCGAGTGGAAGCAATCGGAAACCGGGCGCGAAGCCAAGTTCTACTCCCTGACGCCTTCCGGCCGAAAGCAACTAGCCGAGGAAAAGAAGAGCTGGGCACGCCTCTCGGGGGCGGTCCAGTTGATTTTCCATGAGGGCAGCAGGTCATGAGGCAGTTACTGAACTGGTTTCGGCGAGGGAACCTGGAACGGGGACTGAATCGGGAATTGGGGTATCACACAGACCGCCGGGTCAGTGACCTTATGCTCGCCGGTTTGCCAGAGCCGGAAGCCCGTAGACAAGCCATGCTGGAAGTCGGCGGCCTGACGCAGATCCAGGAGGAAGTTCGCGACGTCTGGCTCACACGGTGGCTGCGCGATTTCCTGTATGACCTTCGTTTCTCAGCCCGGTCGTTTCCGCGCAGTCCGTGGTTCGCGGCCGCCGCGGTGCTTTCGCTGGCTCTCGGCATCGGAGCCACCACCGCCATCTACTCGCTTGTAGATCAGGTGCTGCTGCACGCGCTTCCCGTCCGTCAACCCGAACGGCTGGTCCTCATCGACTGGAAAGGAGATCAGGCCGCCAACGGGTTCGGGAGCTGGAACCTGATGTCCTATCCGATTTGCCGCGATCTGCAACAACAGGACCGATTCTTTGAAGGCGTACTCTGCCGGGCGGCCACGACTGTAAACCTTTCCACCGGCGCAGAACCCAGTCCCGCGGCAGCGGAGCTTGTCTCGGGCAGTTATTTTTCCGTGCTGGGGGTGAGTCCCGCACTCGGACGGCTGGTGGACAGCGCCGATGACAGTACACCCGGCGCGAGTCCGGTCGTGGTCCTTTCTTACGATTTCTGGAAGACGCAACTCGCTGGCGCGGCCGATGTGGTGGGCCGCAAGGTGCTGGTCAATCAAAACCCGATGACCGTGATTGGCGTCGCGGCCCCTGCGTTTCGGGGAATCGACGTTGGCCAAGTCCCCTCACTATGGATCCCTGCCTCCATGTCGGCGCAGGCGCTCCCCGGCTTCAAGGATCAATTGGACCGGCGCACGCGCTGGATGCAAGTGCTGGGCAGACTGAGACAGGGCATTACGCCGGGCCAGGCTCAGGCGGGGCTGCAACCATGGTTTAAGGCGATGCTGGAGGAGGACACGCGCCGGCCGGGATTCCCACGAATCACGACGGAACGGCGGCAGCGGTTTCTTGCCTCCGTACTTACGCTCACTCCAGCGCCACAAGGTCACTCCGGTCTGCAACGCAGGATGGCTCAGCCTCTTTGGGTGTTATTCGCTGCGACAGCGGTCTTGCTCGGCCTGGCCTGCCTGAACGTTGCCGGCTTGTTCCTGGCGAGGGGATCGGCGCGGGAACGGGAGATCGGCACACGATTGGCTCTGGGCGCTTCGCGTGGCCGACTCGGCCGCCAGTTGCTCGCGGATTCGATGCTGATCGCGCTTACCGGGGGATTGTTCGGGATCGCTCTGGCGCCGCCTGCCGTCAAGACTCTCATCGCATTCCTGCCGCGCGACACGGCCGCCAATGCCCTGCAATCGTCTATCGACTCGCGCGTGTTGCTTTTCGCGTTTCTGATAAGCGCGGTAGCGGGGGTTCTGAGCGGCCTTGCGCCGGCCCTGCGAGCGGGCCGCGACCCGCTGATCTCATCGCTCAGGCAGCGCGCCGGGACCACATTGGGGGGCGTCCGGCTTCGAAAGGCGATCGTCACTGTTCAGATTGCATTCACGTTGATCCTCGTAACCGGCGCGGCGTTGTTTGTGAGGACCCTGACAGGGCTGATGGCCAAAGGGCCGGGATTTGCCACGTCGAGCCTGGTCGAGTTCGGTATCGATCCTCTTCGAAACGGTTACTCGCGGACGGAAGCAAGCCGGCTGATTCGCCGGATCGATAGCGAAATCCGCGCTTCCGGAAGCACTCAGGCCTCGGCTGTTGCGAGCTTCCCGCTGTTGACCGGTGGAAGCTGGAACGACCCCATGACGATTCAGACCGATCAACGGGTCACGACCGATCGCGATGTCAACCTTAACGCTGTCAGTCCGGGCTTTTTTGCAACGCTCGGAATCGGAATCGCCGCGGGCAGGGACTTCAACGAACGGGACTCCCTGCCGGTGGGACGGTCCGGCAGGCGCTCGGCTATTATCAGCGAGTCCTTTGTCAAACGCTACCTGAGAGGCCGAAGCCCAATTGGCGCGCGCATCGGTGTAGGCTCCGGACCGGATGCCAAACCAGATCTCGAAGTTGTCGGAGTCGTCAGGGACATCAGCTATCGCGGTATTCGGGACGAGTCGGAGCAAGCGTACTTTCCAATATTTGAGGGCGGCGATTCCGGCGGCACCTTCTACGTAAGGATTCGAGGAAGAACCGAAACCGCCTTTCAATCGATTCGCGCAATCGTCCGGAAAGCGGATCCTGCATTGCCGGTGAATTCGCTGCGGACGGTAGACGAACAGGTCAACCGGTCTTTGAATACCGAGAGGATGCTGGCGACGTTGTCGGGCGCCTTCAGCACGCTCGCGCTGCTGCTGTCGCTGGTGGGTCTCTTCGGCGTAATGTCGTTTGTCGTGACGCGGCGCACGCGCGAAATCGGTATACGTCTGGCGTTGGGCGCAACGGGCAGCTCTGCGATATGGCTGGTGCTTCGCGACGCGCTCACGATGATCGCGGCAGGCGCGGCGATCGGTTTGCCCTGCGCCTGCGCGCTCGGACGACTTGTGGAGTCGCAGTTGTTCGGCGTGAAGCCAACCGATCCCTTCGCAATCGCCGCAGCGACGCTGCTGTTGACCGTTGCGGCCTTCGGCGCCGCGCTCATCCCGGCTTACCGCGCCTCTACCGTGAACCCGGTTGACGCATTACGATTCGACTAAGTCCTTGGATCTGGCGCCACTCGACCGACGCGCTGGTTCCGATTGCCTCCGAGAGTTGACGGTTTGCCGGCAAATCGGAGAAGCGCTTCTGTCCGGTGTGAGACCAAGTAGCAGGAGGGCCCTTGACGATCTTTGCGTGAGAGGCTCCGACCGCTCCGACAGATTATTTTAACGCTTATGGCGGGCGAAGGCGCCCGCCCGACTGAAGGAGATACGCAAACGTCCGCGGCTTAATTCTGAAGGTCACACGCGCCGACGGTTCGGGTTCGTATAGCGCGCGATGACGTCCTGCTATCCTGGCCCCATGCAGATCACCATCGAGCTGCCCGATGACATCGCCCGGCACCCCGATCCGGGCCGCGAGGCGTTGGAAGCCGTGGCCATTGAAGGCTACCGCTCAGAAAAGCCGACCCACTATCAGGCTGCCAAGTCGCTGGGAATGACGCGCTTTGAGTTCGACGGCTTCCTGAAGGATCGCCAGATCCACGACCACGCCTATTCTATCGAGGACCTCGAACGGGATCTCGCGGACCTCGATAAACTTCGTGCGTAAGGCTTGCTGGGCAGATGAGCCTGGTCGTCGCGGATACCACGCCGCTCCGCTTCCTGGTGGAGATTGCTTACGAGCATGTGCTGCAACAACTCTTCCGGCAAGTTTGTATTCCGGACGCGGTCGCGCGCGAATTGCGGCATGCGCGGACGCCCGCCATGGTGCGCCAGTGGGCGGAGGAATTGCCCTCGTGGGTAGAAGTACGGGAAATCGGCGTCCCTGTGTTCGCTCACGAACTCGCCGGTTTAGACCGTGGGGAGTGGGAGGCCATCGAACTGGCCAAGCAGATCCACGCCAATTTGCCGCTTATCGGGTATCCCCTTGACTCAACTAATCGACAAGAGGAAGTCTTGTGGTGCGGGCGCCCTCGCCCGGCGGCCGACCCCCTGGTCGACCATCGGCAGGCGGACGACGGCATCCGCCGCGGTCCAAGGGGACCGCCGGGGTCTGCGCGCGGAATTTCGAAGCCGACCCCTGGATTGGCCGAGAGGGGACGCCAGATTCCCGACGATCATCGCCGCGTATGTTTATAAACGTCTCCGCGCGGAAGGATGGCGTCTACCAGTATCTTTTTCAACTCCGATTCAATTCTGAACACGATTCGGAGGCCACCGATTCGGATCTTTCGCTCGCCACCCCTATTCACGAGGTGAGATGACGCGCCAATTGGATCAGCGGCCGCCTGAAGCAATGCGTCATTAACGCGCGCCTTGGTATCCGAATCCAGTCGCTTTAGATAGCTTGCGGCTTGCTGACTGAGCCTGAAGGTGTAGGCTTGGTCACTCAGGAGATCCGTTCCATTTCGACGAACTCGCCGCGTTCAATCTGGCTCCGGCCTTCCTCAATGGCCCGTATGACCTCTGGGTCGATTGACATTTTAAGCGTGTCCAGATAGTCGGCGACATATTCCCCGCTAAACCTAATCGCGGCCAGGGGGAGGCTTGTCAGCGACCGATTCGTGAAGCCATGAAGTTTACAAGTATCCATTAGGCCTTCGATGGATCTCAGGAGCTCTTGAAGCTGCGGGATTTGGGATTGGATAAACTCTTGACTGAGCGTTCCGTCCGGTAATTCCGAGATCGCTTTCAGGCTTGCCTGAAGCGCTTTGAGATCCCGGCTGCACCTCCAAAGGCCATACAGTACTCCCCAGAAACCAAACTGATGCTTCAACGACTCTTGCGCGCGAAGCAAAGCCGCCATGGTCTCATGAAACAGAATTTGCCACTGGTCAGACGTGAGGGTTGTAGTCGATGAATTCATGGCCGTAGTCGTTTTAGACCGGCAGAGACGGCTGCCCACGCTCTGCCCGGTACGTCCTTGAGGAGGGCCGCGAAGTCAATACCCAGCATGGTCGCCATAACGCCTCCACGTGTATTAGACGATTGGTCGGCAGGAACCTTTCGATACTCTACAGTATCCAGAGTTCCCTGGGCCTATCTTAACAGCCCGTGCTAAAAGAGTGTGCGCGACCGATGCGGAGGCAGGCACCGAATTTCCGCGCTGGGCTTCTCTGGAACCCGCGCAAAACGGAGTGCGGCGCGAAACCTTTTCTGTCTCGGACGATGGTGCGCGCCGCACCCTTTGCGCTTCTCAGAAACCCGCGCAAAACGGAGTGTGGCGCGAAACCTATTCTGTCTCGGACGATGGTGCGCGCCGCACCCTTTGCGCTCGTCAGAAACAGCCCGTAAAACGGAGCGCGCGGGCCGCTACTTGATTGCAATGAGGGCGCCCGCGCGCCCTTTGCGGGCTGTCGAGTGTTTTCGGAGGGGGTCCGCGCGCGGAATTTCGAAGCCTCCTGGCACCGGGTTGGCCGTCCGGCGACTTCTGACGGGCTGCTAGCCAAGGCGCGAAGCGCCTCGTCGAACTGACCAGAAACCAGTAGTGGCGAACTGCACGTTACACCGGCAGCTTCCGTCATAATTCGATGAAAGGAAGGTTCCATGTTGCTGTTGCTGCTCGCTGTCATAATCTTGGACACCACGGTCCCGGCTCAAACCCGCGACGTCCAGTACCAGGCAGACCTTGCGCCACGAAATATCATGGCGACGTTTGACCGGGGCTACCTGATTGTCTATGATCGGGACGAAACGCTCGACGTGTATGCTCGGGACGGCGCACGATTGTACAGCGTTTCCGCCAAGGCGCCCGCTGCGAGTTCGACCCGAATGCTGAACGCGGCTGTGGATGAGGATGGAACGCTGGCGGTAACGGTTGACTATACGCGCCCGAACCACACCGGCGGCGGGATCGCTCTGTTCGATCGAACGGGAGCACAGATACGGTTCTTCGATACAGGTGAGTATTTGCCGGGGCAAATCTGCTACGCGCCGGACCATTCGATCTGGACCCTCGGACACCCGGTGATTCGCACGGACAACGTGAGCAAAGATTACAAGATCTTGCGAAATTACTCGCAGGACGGCCGGGAACTGGGGGCGTTTCTTTCCCGGTCCTCATTTGCAACGTCGAATCGCGCTGAACTGGGGGGCCCGATGATTGGCGGCTGGTTGCTTCGGGTTGCAAACGGCCGCGTTGGCGCGCAGATCGATCAACGCCGCTGGTGGGTCGAGACCGGTCTGAATGGCAAAGAGATCGGACGCTGGAACATTGGAAGTGGCGGTCACTTGGGCTTTACTCAGGATGGGAATCTCTATGGGCAAAACAATCATGACGGAAGTATCAGAGTGTTCGATCGTTCGACCGGCGTTTGGCGTCCACTCAGTACACCCATGCCGGATGGCTACCTGCTTGGGGCCGATGGAAACAACTTGGTATTCGAGATGAAGGGCGGAAGTATATTGCGCTGGGTACCGGCGCCTTGAGTATGTATGCGGCGCAAGGGCCACGGTTAGTTTCTGGTTCATAAGGAATCTCCTCACGAACATAGGTACCGAGGAAGAAGCGGGCGTATTCAAAATCGGATTACGATTGAGCAATTCGTGACGAGCCCATGGGGACACTCATGGCGGCGTGGACGTGGGGAAATTAGCGATTACGCAGCCTGTCCCCGAATTAGAAGAGCGTCATAAGTAATTGCGTATCCGCGCCCTCTCCACGAGCCATTGACGTAAACCATTTATTTTCAACAGAGCTACGAACCCATGCCTCGTGGTGTTTCATGACGCGCAAAGCGCGTTTCAGACTCTGGTCGCGGCTCTGAAGCGACGCTGTAGTCAGCCGCGCGCGCAAACAGGAACGACGCCCTGTTTAGAAGAGCTGAATCACTCTTCTCGAAGGGCCTGCATCGGTTCCAGGCGTGCGGCACGAATCGCGGGCAACAACGAGGCCAGACCCGAGACTGCCAGCACGATGATCACTACACCGGCCAGCGTAGAGACATCTGTAACAGAGACACCATACAGCATCCCCGACAGCAGTCGTGCAAGCGCGGCCGCGAGCGCGAAGCCTGCCACACAGCCCAGCACCGCAACCTGCAGTCCTTGACTTAGGAACTGCCGCACGATTTCGATCCGCAACGCGCCCAGCGCCATGCGCAAGGCCACTTCGCGCCGGCGCACGTTCACAAGATAGCTGAGCGTTCCGTAGAGGCCCACACTCGCGAGCGCAATGGCCGTCAGCGCGAAGAAGGCGAGCAGAACAGTGCGGAGGCGGTTTTCCGCGTAGGCATCCGAGATATGGCCGGTGAGCGACGTGAGATCGTACACCGACCGCTGGGGTTCGAGTTCGTGGATTTTCCGGCGGATCGTTCCGGCCATGGAGTTCGGTTCACCGCGCGTCCTGACGAGGAAAAATGTGCCCGGCTGCATCGTGGCGCTGCACCAGTAGGCGGTGGGCGGCGGCGCGCGGTCCAGGCCGGTCTCGCGAGCATCGCCCACAATGCCGCGAATCTCCGCCGCCGATAGATAGGGATTGGCAGGCTGGACCAAATGCCGCCCGATGGCGGCCGATCCATTGAGATAAAGATTGGCAAAACTACGGTTCACCATCGCTGTCGGCGTATTCGTCCGGTCCCGGCACAACTCGCCGGCGATAAGCGGGATACGCATCGTAGCGAAATATTCGGGAGTGACCCAGCGCGCCTGGGCGAGCATTTCCGGCTCGGATTCGGCGCGTCCCTCGGTCGTCTTCAACTCGATCTGGTAGTCGCCCGGCACGCCGGGAAGGCTGACGGCGGTGGTGGCCGCCTCCACGCCAGGGACGGAGCGCAAGCCATCCAGTATCCTTTCAATCCGCTGCCTGGCGCCTTTCCGGTTGCTTGTTTCGCCCCATGTGGAGGTGATGCGAAACGTGAGCACGCGTTGCGGATCGAAGCCCGGAGACACGCGCCCGAGTTCCTGGAAACTGCGCAGCAGCAGGCCGGCGCCGGCCAGCAAGGTCACGGCGAGCGAAACCTGCACTCCGACCAGCAGGAACTGAAGGGGATTGCGCCCCGATACTTGCGAACGTCCTCCATGAGCGAGAGACATCGCCAGACTTCGGCGTGTACCGCGGATGGCCGGGAAAATTCCGCAGAGCAGGGTGGCCGCAACCGCACAGACCAGTGAATAAATAACGATGTGCCCATTCAACCCGATTTCTTCGATGCGGGGCAGGTTTTTGGCCAGGGCGCGAAACACTTGGGAGGCTCCGGCCGCGACGAACAGGCCCAGCAGAGCGCCGGCCGCCCCCAGAACAAAAACTTCGGTGAACAGTTGGGCAGCCACGGAAGCCCGCGAGGCGCCGAGAGAAAACCGGACCGAAGTCTCATGCTGGCGCGCAACCGCCCGCGATAGCAGCAGCGCCGCGATATTGGTGCAGGCGATCAGCAGCAGCAGCGACACCGATCCAAACAGAAGCCATAGGGACTTCCTTACGCCGCCGACCGTGGCGTCCTTAAGCGGCTGGATGGAGACCGAAATCTTCGCATCGGTCTTGGGATACTGCCGGCCAAGATTGGATTGCACGGTAGCGAGATTGGCGCGCGCTTGTGCCAGCGTCACGCCTGGTTTCAGACGGCCAATCGCGGTGAACCATGTCGACTCCCGGGATTGCGCATAAGGCGCGTCGGGAGGGCTGGGCGACCAGAGGTCCACGTCGCGGTTGGGAAATTGGAACGAAGCCGGCATGACGCCGACAATCTGGTACGACGACGCAGCGAACCGGAGGGTCTTGCCGAGAGCGTTTGGATCGCCACTGAAGCGCCGGTGCCAGAGGCGATCGCCGATCAGCACGGCGTTCGGTCCGCCAAAGTGTTCTTCGCGAGGGCTGAAATCGCGCCCGAGCGCCGGAGCGATTCCCAGCACGTGCAGGAAACGGGGCGCGACCCACGCCCGCTTGAGCTTCTCGGGAAGCTCGCCGGAGGTTTCCGATGTGTCTTCCAAGTAATAGCCGGTAATCGCCGTGAAGGCGCCGTTCAAACGGTTCCACTCCTCCAGGCGCACGGGCGCGACGAAAGGCTCGGGGATCTTGGGGTGGGATTGAGCCAATTTCACAAGCCGATCGGCGTTCGGAAAAGGCAACGGCCGGAGCAACACTGCGTCGATGGCCGAGAAGACAGCGCTATTCGCCCCGATGCCCAGCGCGAGGGTCAACACTACGGTGATGGAGAACGCCGGAGTCTTCGCGAGAGAGCGCACGGCGTATTTTAAATTTCGAACTGCCAATTCCAACCATGCGTTGATGTCCATATCGCGCGTCCTTTTAGACGATGGAGTTGCCGCGCGGTTAGGCGAGCGAATCGGACTACGGCGGCAGGCGGCTTTAAGGCCGGTCTTCGGAAGTTCATCGCCCGGCGGGGCGGCGCGGAAGCCGATGCCGGCTGCGTG
>JBDTAT010000755.1:0-3322 GCA_039924505.1 Bryobacteraceae bacterium | reverse complement strand
TGGGCTGGACTTGTCAGCGTCCTACCGGGCGAGCACTGGAGCGCAACGAGGAGGGGATCCGGCAATGGAAGAAATATCGCTGGCCCCCAGCTTAAAAAAAGCGCTCAGCGAGCGGCGCACGATCGTCTTCGTCGACGAAAGCGGATTGAGCGAACGACCGCATCGGGTGCGGACCTGGGCGCCGCGCGGGCCCTGTACATAAAGGGCCGGGTAAATCGCCTCATGACTGATGCGCATCGAATTATCATCGGGAAAGTCCAGCGGCAACCGCGTTGTCCCAGCAATCGCCGCGCCGGCTCATGCTGCCGCACAGACCATGGCTGGCGAGCAACTGCTGGTAATCCCCGCTCGCATACTGGGTAGATTCAAATGGTCGTCGCAACAAAACGTTGTAGCTCATCGAAGATACTGATCTAAAGCTTCCGCTGGGGTCTTCCATCCAAGGGCTTTTCGCGGCCTTGAATTGAGGGTCATCGCCACCGCCACGAGGTCATCGGCGCTATGTGCGCTGAGATCGGTTCCCTTCGGGAAGTATTGGCGTAGCAGGCCGTTGGTATTCTCGTTGGTGCCGCGCTGCCAGGGGCTGCGCGGGTCGCAGAAGTAGACCTGTAGCCCCGTGTCGATCCGCAGGTTCGCATGCTGCGCCATCTCGGCGCCCTGATCCCAGGTCAGGGATTGTCGAATCTGCCCGGGCAAGGTGATGATGGTGCGGGTGATGGCGTCGCGAACTGCCTCTGCACCATGACCAGCGAGTGCGGGTCCGTGCTTGATCCGTGCGAGATCGCCGTAGGCCGCCATGCGCGGCAGATGTAGCAGGATCGTGAACCGTGTCATGCGTTCTACCAGCAACCGTGTTCAGAAACCGCGCCCAGGAGGGGAGAAAGGGGAGGGGTTGGAGGTATGGGCGCCGGTGTTTGCCAGTGAGTTTTGTTGTGCAGCATTGCATTGAGAATGACTAAGAACTTGCGCATGCAGGCGGTGAGTGCAGGCTTAGCGTGCTTACCATTGGCACGTAGCCGCAGGTAGAAAGTTCTGATCGTTGGGTTGCTGCGGACTCCCGCCACGGTCGCCATATACAGCACTCTCCGGACCTGAGCGCGGCCGCCCCAGATACAACGGCTGCCGCGCATATTCCCACTGTCGCGGTTAAATGGCGCCAATCCGGCCAGTGCGGCGATCTGCTTGCGGTTGAGCATTCCAAGTTCAGGCAACTGCGCGAGCAGAGTACTCGAGAGCACCTTGCCCACTCCGGGCACCGAACGCAGCAACTCGTCGCGCTCGCGCCACAGGGGAGTATTGCGAATCAACTCACCGAGTTCATCGTCGAAACCCGCAACGCGCTTTTCCAACCACCGGATGTGCTCATCGATGCTGCGGTGTAAGACCTTTGGAGCCCGGGCCCGGCGATTCTTCTCTGCCGTCAGCATCTCGACCAACTGGCGCCGCCGGGTAACCAGTGCTTCGAGCGCCTGGGCCTGTTCGTCGGCTAACGGCCGTGCCTCGGGTCGAACCGCTTCACCGAACCGCGCCAGGACTTCGGCATCCAGCCGGTCAGTCTTGGCCAGTCGGCCGGTGGCACGGGCAAAGTCTCGCACTTGACGTGGATTAACTATCGCCACTGCGATCCCGCCAGACGCCAGTGCGCTGGCGACCGGCGTTTCTAAGCCACCGGTCGCTTCAAGAATCACAAAGTCAGCCGCCGCGAGCTGCCTGAGTAACTGCTGGATCCCGACCTCATCATTAGCCACTGAAAAGGCCAAGCCGGCCGACCCGATGAACACGTCCAGTGTCACCTTGGCGACGTCGATCCCGACAAACCGTTTCACCTCGTCCATCTTCCCACCTCCTCAGCGCGGCTTGCCCTGCCTTGCAATGCGGGATTTCCTTCCCCGACAACCGTTCGGGCTAAGCGCTGTAGGTAAAGCGGCGACCTCCGCTGCTAGACGGGATTCTTCTCCCAAGGGTGCACCGGCCTGCCGCCCCACCAACTTTGATTCTTGTACCAGATCGGCAACATACAAGGGCGTTGATAAATAGGGACGATCGCGAACTTTTCATAGATTCATCACTGCGAAGTGAGTATTAGGGTTTGATTCGGATGGGGTCGTATGGTGATCGCGGAGGCAGGTACGTTCGTTGGCCGCTTGATTCATCCGTCTGGACAGAGCTTTGCGATCCTCAGCAGGTTATAGGCAGCGCCGACCAGGTAGGCGGCGAAGGTGGTCCGCGCCACACCGCGATAGCGGGTGCGCCGAAAGTTCCCGACCGTCTTGATCCAGCCAAAGATCTCTTCCACGCGCTTGCGCACCCGTTGGCTGACTGCGTATGCGGGCCAACCGGTGGTACGCGAATCGAGGGCTGAACCGCCGCGGCGCCGATCATTCTGGGCCACGTGGGGAGTCACGTTGAGTGCGCGGCAGCCCGCCACGAACTCCTCGGTATCAAAGCCTTTATCGCCGGCAACCGTGATCCGACGTGCCCCGCGAACGGTTTGCAGCAACTCCAACCCATGCTCGCGCTCGGCCCGTCCGGTGGCCGGTCCCAGGCGTAGATCGATCATGATGCCGTTGCGATTCTCCATCAGCACGCTCTCAGTGTAACAGAGCTTGGCTTCTTTGCCGGCGCCCTTCTTCGCCAGCCGGGCTTCGGGATCGGTCGTCGACTGGTGGGTCGCGTTCTGGCGCCGCTCCCCATGGAAGTCCACGCTCGGGTTGCCCGGATCATCGGGCGGTGTGCGATCGCTTGGCTGCTCGCCCTTGGGACGAAAGCTTTTAAGCGAAGCCCACGCCTCAATCAGCGTGCCGTCAACCGTGAAGTGCTCATCGCTGGTCAGCTTCAGTTCGCGCGCCTGCGCGACTACCGTACGGAAAAATTCGCCCGCCACATCGTGAGCCAGCAAGCGGGCGCGGTTACGGCTAAAGGTCGAGTGGTCAAAGCCCGGCTCATCCCAGTTCAGGTCCAGGAACGAGCGGAACAAAAGGTTGTAATCCAACTGCTCGCACAACAGCCGCTCACTGCGCACCGTGTATAACGCCATCAACAGTGAGGCTTTCAACAGCCGCTCCGGTGGAATCGAGGGCCGGCCTATTTCGCTGTACATCTGCTCGAACAGCGCCGAGAGTTCCTTGAGCGCTACCTCGGCCAGTTCTTTAATCAGTCGGATCGGATGCTTCGCCGGCACCCGCTGCTCTGGATTCACCAGCGTCAGCATCGTCGTCTGTGGCCGATCGTGTCCGCGCATCTTCCCGCTCCCTCCTCCTCAACCCCTTTAGCCCGACCTCACTATATATATTCCAACTCATCCGTCGATCCGTGCCGCTAA
>JBDTAT010000754.1:0-5586 GCA_039924505.1 Bryobacteraceae bacterium | reverse complement strand
GTCACCAACTCGCCGTCCGCGTGCATCAGGTACAGCATCGAATGGAGATTCCGGCGCACCGGATCGAGCAGTTCCGGACGGTCGAGCTTATTCGCCAGCACCACAAAACTACGATCCACAATCGTGTTGTAGACGAGCGAGCTGCGCTCCGTGTACTGGCCGTCGGAATCGATATCGATGCCCTCGGCCAGCCATTGATCGATGCGATGGAGGTAGCGCAGATCGGGGAAAAGTTCGTTGATCTGCGAAAGCGCGCTCGAGACTACCCAGCGGTGATTGGGCGTGTGGATGCCACCGACGGCGAGTCCCGCGCCCGCTTTCTGGAGGAACGGCTGGACAATGCGGACGATGTCGTCGTAGCCGTAGCGCCGGGCAATGGCCGCGCCATTCGCCACAGTGTGGCTCGCAAATCCGGTGTCGGGCGGCGAGTCGTAGTTGGTGGTCAGTAGATAAATGAAGCCTTCCGGACTTTGCGACCGCTCCAGAAAACCGGCGGCGAGGCGCAGGCGGCCGACAAGCTCGGAATTCTGGTGGAATCGCGAGGCGGGGTGGATGAACGATGCCACGCCGGTCTCAAGAATGGAAGTCGCGGCCCCGGGATTGTGCAGTTCGTAGATATCGGGAATGGAGCCGCGGTACTGGCTCGCAGGATCGGTGATCTGAGCTATCATCAAGTGCTCGACGGCATCGTCGTTGCGCTTGACGATCACAGGGTCGATCTCAGGGACGGATGAAGCGGCTGCGGCGCTAGCTCCGGCCGCAAGCGCAATCAGCGCTTGTCTGCGCGTAGGATGAAACTCATGGGGCACTTTCCATGATAGCGCGTTTGGCCGAAGGTTGAATCGATCTAATTGAAAGCAAGTGTGCGGACGCAGAAATGAATTTTGGGACGCAGCAATTGCCGGGACTGCGTCGTGCGCCGCGGAAGCCGCAGCGCAGTCTGTCAGTTGGAAAAATCCACGTTCGACTATCTGGCGGGCGCCGGCTGTGCCGAGCGAACGCGGCGGAGCATTACGATGGCTTGGGCCTCGGCGGACCGGCCTTCGCCTACCGGGCCTACCTTTTCCGAGGTTTTGAATTTTACGGAAACGCAATCGGGCGCAAGGCCGAGGGAGTGGGCGAGCGATTCGCGGATGGAGAGGCGGTGGTCCTTCAGCTTTGGGCGCTCCAGGACGACGGTTGAATCGACGTTTACGATTTCGTAGCCGGCGGCGCGGGCGAGCGATTGGGCGTGCTGCAAAAACAGCAGGCTGCCTGCGCCTTTCCATTCCGGATCGGTATCGGGAAAGTGCATGCCAATGTCGCCCAGCGCGGCGGCTCCAAGAATGGCGTCGGTGATGGCGTGGGCCAGCACGTCGGCGTCGGAGTGGCCCTCCAGGCCAAATTCGGAAGGAATGTTCACGCCGCCGAGAATCAGGGGGCGGCCGGGGCTAATGCGATGAACGTCCCAGCCGAGGCCGGTGCGGTATTCGGTCACCGCGATTTCCTCACGATGCCTTGCGCCCCGCGGTCTCCTTGGCGAGGAACAGTTCGGCCAAGTCCATATCGCCCGGCTTGGTAATTTTGATATTGCGGTCGCTGCCCTGAACCACGCCGACTTCCACCTGCTCCAGCCGTTCCACCAGGCTCGATTCGTCGGTGCCGTTGAAGCCGTCCTCGCGCGCTCTCTGGAAGGCCAACTTCAGCAGATCGAAGCGGAAGACCTGCGGAGTTTGCGTGAGGATGAGATTTTCGCGCGGCAAAGTCGCGCGCACTTTGCGCTGGCGCACGCGCTTGACGGTATCGACCGGAACGATGCCGACAATGGATGCTCCGGTTTCCGCCGCGTCGGCGATTACCTTCTCGATGGTCGCGATGTCGATGAAGGGACGCACGGCGTCATGCACCGCAACCAGATCGACGCCGGCGGCCAGCGAGGCGAGCGCGTGCTCGACCGATTCCTGCCGCGTGTCGCCGCCCTCGACCAGGCGCACGGGCTTGGAGAAGCGCTCCTGGGCGAGCAACTCGCGCGCCCAGTCCATATCTTCCTTGCGCAGCGCAATAACGATTTCGGTGACCGAGGGGGCGGCGACGAACTTGCGCAGCGTGTAGAGCAAAATGGGGGAGCCATCCAGCAGCATAAACTGCTTGCGGCTGGTGCCCGCCTTTTCCGGCGTGGCGCGGCCCATGCGCGTACCCAATCCGGCAGCCGGCAGAATAACGGAGACTTTCATCGCGGAATACCGATTGTACATTACTGGGCGCAAACCGGCGGCCTGCGGCGTTGGCGGTAACGGCTAACTGGCGCGCAAAGGCTGCGCGGGCGCCCTCATTGCAATCGAGTAAGCGCCTGTCACGAAATAACCATGCCATCTCGCAGCATTGGAATCGGCAACCGATCCACGACCAGAGCGAGCGGTTGGCATGGTTATTTTGCGACAAGCCCTAAGCAGCCCGCCCGCTCCGTTTTGCGGGCTGTTACATAGGAGCGCACAGGGTGCGGCGCGCACCATCGTCCTGGGCGGAAACGGTTTCGCGCCGCACTCCGTTGTGCGCGGCTTACACAGAGGCTTTGCGGATGTTCACCCAGGTGTGAACGTGCGGAGCGCCGCGGAAATACCAGATCATATTGGGGCTTTCCAGCTTCCACACGTCCCACACGCCATCGTTGCCGAGATCGGCATTCTTGTAGAACGCCATGCTGAGGTTGCCGACGCCGCCGCTTTGCTGTATGTAGCGCATGGCTTCGGCGGTATCCTTTTTGCGGAAGGGGAGCAGTAGATCGCCCAAAACCTTTTCCACCAGATCCTTCTGATCCGGGCTCATGCTGCTCACCGGCAGTCCCGTGATTTCGCCGCGCTCGTGAAGCGCTACCGTCTCGGTGGCCTTTTCGGCGCGCGGGTCGCCGAGCAGCGCCATGCCGCGTTGTTTCCCGTCGAGAGCGCGGAAAACCTCGTTGGCGCGCTTGGCCTGATACCAGTAAACATTGTTGGGATGGTCGGGTTTCTCCTGGTCGGTGGGACCGGCCTGATGGCCGTAAAATATGGGTCCGCCGAACGCGGCGCCTTCCACCGAATCGCCATCGCAGCGGGCGGTGCAGTGGCGTCCGGTGAGGACGAATTCAAACGCGCCGCCGCCCGGCTCGCCAAACAGAGCGATCGAATAGTTGCCGATGCCGCCCGAATCCTCGTTCATGTGGTACATCACTTTGTCGATGAAGGCGGGGTTATGAAGGCCGCGGAAAATCTCTTCGATCATGGCCTGCTGATCGCCTGAGAAAAATTCGCCGATTTTTTCCGGTGTAATGTGCCAATTGTTGTCGACTTTCGAGCGCAGCGGATGGTCGAACGGGAACGCGATCTTGGCCTTCTGATCGGCTGACAGGCCGCGGTGCAGCGAGACGACGAGCGTCTCCGATGAGGCCGTGGAGGTTTTCGGCGCAGCCGCGGCAAGAGCGGCGCCGGCGGTAGCCATGACAGCGGTCTTAACAAAACGGCGGCGATCCAAGCCGCCATCGCAATCCGGACATCCCATGGGAGTTTCTCCTTGGAGGCGATTGTATCACTCTAACCGTTTTGCGCGGCCGCGGCGGCGGGGTTCTCGCGCGCCGGCTTCTCATGCCGTTCGGGCGGCATCGGCTTTTCGTGGACCGCGTGGGCGCGCTCGTCGAAGCGGCCGAAGATCATTTTGCCCGCCGTCGTTTGTAGAACGCTGGTCACGGCGATGTCGATGGTCTTCGAGATCATCTTCCGGGCGTTGTCCACCACCACCATGGTGCCGTCGTCCAGATATGCGACGCCCTGGTTGTATTCCTTGCCTTCCTTGAGAATAAAGACGCGCATCAGCTCGCCGGGCAGCACGATGGGCTTCAGGGCGTTGGCCAGCTCATTGATGTTCAGCACGTCGACGCCGTGCAATTGAGCGACTTTATTCAAATTGAAATCGTTGGTGACGATTTTACACGTGTACACTTTGGCCAGCTCGATTAATTTCATGTCCACTTCGCGGACGTTGGGGAAATCGTCCTCGAGAATCTGGATGTTCAACTCCGTCATTTTCTGGATGCGCTGTAAAATGTCGAGGCCGCGCCGGCCGCGATTACGTTTCATGGAGTCGGCCGAGTCGGCGACAAGCTGCAATTCGCGAAGAACAAATTGCGGAATTACCAGTGTGCCGTCGAGAAAACCGGTCTCGGCGATGTCGGCGATACGGCCGTCGATAATGACGCTGGTATCGAGAATCTTAAACGTGGTTTTGGAGATTTTCTCGCTGCCGAATACGCCGCCGAAGGCCGCCAGGTTGAGCATATCGCCCTTGGTGGCGCCGACGACGAGCCCGACATAGGTCATCCACAATAGCAGCACCACTTGAAGAAACGGGACGGTATTGTAACTGTTCGGGACCGCTTGCGCGAGAACCAGCGAAATGAGATACGCGCCGAGAATTCCCAATACCGAGCCGGCGGCCGCGCCGATGAGCCGCTTCAGGCTGACTTGTTTCAGCCGGACCTCGAAGAGCACAATGGCCACGCCGCACGCGGCGCCCACGCCGAAGGCCAGCGGACCTTGGATATCGAAAGGCTGCAAGTAATACGCGGCGCAACCGAGAAGGAGGACGAATAATGTCCGCACAGCTAGCAGGTCATTCCACACACACCACCCCCACGCCCCAAAACGTGAACCTTCAACCCAAAAATCGAAAGGGAAAGTCTAGGGATAGAGTATAGCAGCTTGGGAATTGAATTTCCGCGAAAGGACGACGTTGCGGATGGGAGCGGAGAGGATGACGCGCCAGCGAACGGAGGGGAGGCGGCTTACGGCGTTACAGAGCCTTGGCGAGTTCTTCGGCGAAAGCGCTCTGCGGACCTTGCGGACCCGAGCCGGCCTTCTTGTGTTTGCGGCCGCCGCGGCGGGAACGTTCGGCGCTTTGCGGACGGGCGGACGGCGGACCACCGGGCGGGGAGGCGGCGTGCGGACCGCCTTGCTTGGATTTCGGCGGCTGGGCCGGATTAGCGCGGAGGAGGCGGTCTTCGAGCGGCGCGCGGTCAAAGCGCTTGATGATGGCGTTCATCTCTTCGGCGTTGGGCGAATCGATGAAAGCGAAACCTTTGGACTCCTGCGTCTCGGGATTGCGGATGACCTTGACGGAATCGGCAACAAGGTTCTCTGCGGTGAGCCAGGACTTGATGTCGTCGGCGGTCACCCAGATGGGAAGATTTCCGAGGAATACGGTGAAACTCATTCGAGGCTGTTTTTAACTCCGTTGAAGAATTGAGGGGCTGGCTTTGCGGATGTCATCCATGCAAGCTTCCTTATACTATCACAGTCGCGGCAGGGGGTAAACGGGCGTGTGCGAAGAACGAAGAACGAACGAAGAACGGGCTGCCGTGGGAATGTGACCGGCATGCGCCGGTTGGATTTAGCGCGCTTTCGCGCCGGGGCTGGTTGGTCTAGAATCGCTGGCGGGCCGGTCGGAGGATAGGGCAATGCTGGAGAGCAAGTGCGCCGGGATAAACCGGCATGTTGTAGGGGATGAAAGAGCCCTACGGAAAGGGAGCAGCGACTCTATTTCGACCTCGAGTCTTGCGTGGTGCGTCGCGAGGCGTAC
>JBDTAT010000753.1:0-3477 GCA_039924505.1 Bryobacteraceae bacterium | reverse complement strand
GATGATTGATAGCGTCGATCAAGGCGTCGGCCGCGTTTTACGGAAACTCGACGATCTGGGAATTGCCGGTCGAACGGTTGTGATCTTCTTCTCCGACAACGGGGGCCTGCGCTACGAAGGCAAATCGACCGACCCCGTGACATCCAATGCTCCGCTACGCGCCGGCAAAGGGCACCTCTACGAAGGTGGCATCCGCGAGCCGATGATGGTGCGCTGGCCCGGCGTCGTGCGGCCCGGAACCACCTGCAATACACCCGTCATCAGCACCGATTTCTTTCCCACCATTCTGAAAATAGCGAACATCCGCCACAGTCCCCAGCCGGTGCTCGACGGCGTGAATATCGAACCTCTACTGCGCGGCGGAAAAGCGCTCCATCGAAACGCCGTCTATTGGCACTACCCCCACTACAGCAATCAAGGCGGCGTCCCCGGTGGCGCGGTTCGCCAAGGCGACTACAAGCTGATCGAGTTCTACGAGGACAACCACGTGGAACTCTACAACCTGGTCCACGATATCGGCGAGCGAAACGACCTGGCGGCGAAAATGCCGGGCAAGGCGCGGGAACTGCGGGCGATGTTGCACGCCTGGCGGGAATCGGTTAACGCGGACATGCCAACCATGAATCCCAACTACGATCCTGCACACGCGGACCAGCACTTGACCGGCGCAAAAGAAGGTCCCGGACCGCTGAGAACCAACTGATGGCCCGGCGGCTCTTTTTTGTCCCCGAGGTGCGCAACGGGCGCGCCGAGATTCTCGACGACGACGCCGCGCATCTGACGTGCGTGTTGCGCGTCGAGGCGGGTGAGCGGTTCGAGATCTCCGACAACTTGAACGTCTACCTCGCCGAAGTGGAGGTGGCGCGCAAACAGCGCGTCGTATTCCGCACCCTGGAGCGATTGCCCGCGGTCGAGCCCCCCGTGCGGCTGGCCCTGTTCGCCGCGCTGGTGAAGTTCGACCATTTTGAGTGGATCGTCGAAAAAGCAACGGAGTTGGGCGTCGAGACGATTGTGCCCGTGGCTGCCGCGCGTTCCGAGAAAGGCTTGGAGCAGGCGGCCCTGCGGCGCATTGGCCGCTGGCGCCGGATTGCTTTGGAAGCGAGCCAGCAGTCGCGGCGGGCTCGCTTGCCGGAGTTGGAGCCGCCGGCGTCTTTTGCCGGCGCCATCGTTCGCGTCGCCACACATCGCTATCTGCTGGAGGAAGCGTCCGGCGCGCCGCCAATGCTGACAAGTTTCCCGGAGCGCCGCATCGCCTCCGACGAGATTGCAATACTCGTCGGACCGGAAGGCGGCTGGACGGATGAAGAACGGGAGCGGATCATGCTTGCCGGCTGGCGCGCGGTGTCGCTGGGACCGCTGATTCTTCGCAGCGAGACAGCAGCCCTCGCCGCGCTGGCTCTCGTAAGCTGCGCGTGGCAAGGCTGAACCGCCGGGCGATAGCGGCAAATCGGTGCCATCAGTCTTGGATCACCGTGCAGCACAACTCTACTGTCGCAAAGTTGTAATTGCCATCGCAGGCGCTATTCGCCGTGACAGAGATCGTATTGCAGTTGTACTTGTAGTTACAATACATCAGCACGGTGAACGAGAGGCCTGGAAGATCGTCGAAGGAGCCGATGTAAGTCGACGGATCGTTTCCTTCGCAGCCGCTGTATCCCGCCTGGTAGCAGTTCACGAAATATTGGCTGCAATCCGCGAAGGACGGAGCTGCCAGTGTTCCGAGAGCAATTATCGTGGAAGCTAGAAGTCGAAAGCGCTTCATTTCAGACAACCTCCTGCTTTTTTCAATCTACATTCCACCTAGCGGAGATAGCGCGCGGCGAGCCCTCGTGAGTCAGCGACGTATGCGTAATTCCTGTTCAGTCCTAGCATGCCCGGAAGCATATATCCGGCTTCACTACCGGCTGCTTTGAGGTTCTCCGACGATGGAAGCGACAAAAGTTTCGTCTGCATTTGGCCGCTGCTCGTCATGAGCAGCAGCGGCGCGCCACCTGTGAGGGGTCGGCCAGTGATAATGAATCCAGACACCCCGTCATCGGCCGCCGCGGTTCCGGAGATTACGAGCGACCGGGACTTCGATCCTGCGTTGGCAGCCCGGGAGTTTCTTGCAGCGTACATCAGGTCGGCGTGCGAAATGTCCGCCGAGGTCAGAATTTGCGTGGAACTCGCGCCATCGGGTATTGAGATCCGTGTAACCGAGTGCATAAGCGAATCGACGATATCGACTTGGCTCCCCGTCACGCCAAGGACGCTGTCCGCACGTCCCAGGTTTGGCACGACCGCGACCACGCGTGATACCTTGCCGGCCGTTACCAGCACCAGAGAGCGGGTTTGAAAGCTTACGAGCGTCGATCCGGCGTATGCCAAACGCCCCCACGGGGTGCCAGATCGATATTCAGATCTGCCTCCGTTCGCCCCGATCATGTCGAGTACCCACTCTCGGGTAGTCGGCATGAAACCGCTGACCGCAACGTCGCCGCTGTCGGAAACCGCGAAACTTGACGCTGCATAATCTCCAATCGGCTCCAACTGTTGAAATGCTCCGGCGGGCGACAGAACAACCACCATGCCGTGCGATCCGTTGCGTTGGGCGACTAGAAAATAAATGGCTGAATCTTTCGCAATAAATCCGCGTATCGCTAAGCCGGGAGTTTTCTGCGATTCCGGAATCGACCTCAATACATCAAATTGCGCATCGAAGGTCGTCGCTGCTGCCGCGGCGCGGTTGGCTGGCGCAAGCATCGAAAGCGCAACTGCAACGACCGTAAAAATCGACAACCGCATTTCGTGCTCCTTTTCGGGAATGGAATGTATCTGGCCGCAGTATGCGCCTGCCAACATCCGTCGTCAATGGGAAAATGTGTTAATTGTCGCGTCGCAAGCAGCGCCGGATTTGGCCGGCAATGTCGAACAGGCTCGCCAGATGATTGTGCGCCGCGCCTGCGTACGAGTCGGTTTCAGCGCGGCAGACAAACGGCTGGCACGGAGCTTCCATGCGCGGGGAGTGCCACTACCGCAAATCGAGCGTGCCGTCTGGCTCGGTTGCCTTCGCAAATACATTGCTCCGCTCAACGGTTGGACGCCCATGCCAATCGCCCGGCATCCACTACTTCTCCTCCATCGTCGAGGAAGGGGTCAAGACCGAATTCGCTGACGGCTACTGGGAGCCATTTTCGGCGCAAAACGGAGCAACTGGAAAGGAGGTGGATCGACGGCCGGGAGTAACGAAATAATGCTGACTCCGCCCGGCGCGGCCTTGCTTGCAGGCCCGGGGCGTTGCAATCACACTGCACCTGGGGAATCTTCAACCGGCGAAAGTGGGGATTTTTCAACCGGCGCAAACTGAAGGATTTTCAACCGGCACTGACACAGGATAAGCCATCGCCGGCAGGCGAACTAGGAACGGGTTCCCGGCCCGCCTGCCGGCGATGGGTTTAGCTGCCTGCAGCGCCACTCATCACGCTGGCCACCTTACTG
>JBDTAT010000752.1:0-3372 GCA_039924505.1 Bryobacteraceae bacterium | reverse complement strand
CAACATGGATTGTCCCGTCACCCGGTCCGCCACATTGAATGTATTGAAAATCGGAGGCAGCACATTGGTTCGGATGTCCGTCGGAAAACCGCCCCGAAGCGTGACGATGGTATTCAATTGCCACCCGCCCACGATCTTGCCCGCCAGACCTCCATGCGACAGCCAGGCTTTCCCCGGCCCGAACGGCAACTCGTACGCCGCGCTTCCCGAGAACACCTGCGGGATGTCGATCGGAGCGTAGGAGCGCTCGAGCGAAATGTTATAGGTGTCCATCGCGATACTGGTGCCGCCGTTCTGCGTATAAGCATCCGGGCCCGCTCCGCCCGACTCCAGGTTCTTCTGGATGGTGTAATTCACTAACAGTGCCAAGCCCTTCGAATAGCGCTTCTCCACGCGGAAGTTCGCGGAATTGTAGTCGTTCGACGCGGTTGAAAACGTCGTGATCGCCGTGCCGTTGATATTGGGGAACGGACGGTTCGCCTGTTTGTTGTTCCCGCTCAGCGCCGCGGAAAACGGAATCTGATTTTCGTTGATGAACAATGACGACAGATCCCGTCCCAGCGCTCCGCTATACGACGTCTCCAGCAGAATGGACGACGACAGTTGGTACTGTATGTCGAAATTGAATTGATGGAGCATCGGATCGCGGGAATCGTGGAAGCCCGCCGAGCGGATCGTGCCCACGTACGGATGCGTGGGAGTAAAGGATGCAAGCGACGGATCGGTGGGAGCCACCGTCACCGGAGTATTGATCGTGTACGGGGGCGCGATGGTTTGCTGGGCCGATGTGGCGGGAACTGAAACGGTAGGCACGTTCGGCAGGTTTCCGGAGAACTGCGTCACCTGCTGGTTCTGGTCGCGTTCGCCGTAAAACAAGCCGTAACCGCCGCGTAGCACCAGCTTCGATGTTGCCTGAAACGCGAATCCCGCGCGTGGGCCGAAGTTGTTGTGGTCCCCATCCACAATGGCCCGCGAAAAGCCATTCTTACCCGGTAGAGCATACTGGCCCGTCTGAATATTGAACAAACTCCCCAGATCCCTGGCATCCACCGGTTGCGTGAAAAGTTCGTAGCGCAAGCCCAGGTTTAGCGTCAGACGCTGCGTGACCTTCCAGTCGTCCTGCGCGAAGCCGCCCGCGTAGATGCTCCGCTGCCGCCCCCAATCGAGCATCGGCGTTCCCTGAATAAAACTCGGGTCGCCCAGCAGAAAGTCCGCGAAGGGCAGCCCGGAGCCAGGCGCGTTCGTGCTGGACGTGAACGTCGCGCCATAAATATACTGGCCGAAAAACGGCGTACCCTTTACGGTATCGAAACGTTCCCGGCGGATATCGGCGCCGAATTTCAGCGTGTGCCGGCCGCGCGTCCAACTCACGTTGTCGGCCCATTGAAAGCGGTTTTCAATATTCAGGTTCGGATCGCCGCCGCCCCAGCCCGAAAATTCCGAGGTGCCTGAAAGTTGTCCGGAATAGTTAAACGCGATGCTCGGGAATCCCAGGATCGGCGCCGGAAACAGTGCGACGTTGTGCTGCTGCGCGAACGCCGCCCCGTCCTGTCCGCTTCCGAAAATACTGCCGTTGTGGCGCACATAGCCGAAGCGGAACTCGTTCACCAAATTTGGCGTGAAGATGTGGATGTCGGAAATCACCCCTTGCGCGCTATCGTCGATGGACGATGTGCCGCCGCCGATAAAACCGGGGAAATTTCCCACCGCCGGTTTGGAATTCTCGCTTACCGAGAAGCGCGCATAGAAATTGTTGTTGGCGGACAGGCTCTGGTCTACGCGAATATCTCCCTGATCCGTATTTGAGAACTGCGGCGGCTGGTAGAAGTAATTGCGCGCCAGCGTCCCCGGCGCGCCGAAATTCGGCAGTGGAATCAACCCCGTAATCGCAGTGGCGGAGGCGTTCAGCCGGCTCGCCGGAATGATGTTTCCGGGGAACGGGTCGGCAATCACCAGTCCGCTCGGCCCCACCGCGCGGGTAGCCGGATCGTAAATGGCGGTCTTCACGCTCGAAAAATCGCCGCCGCGTAATACCGCCGGAGGAACGTCGGTAATCGATCTGCCGGCCGCGGTATTCTGCCGCGTGCCCTGATAATCGGCGAAGAAAAAAGTCCGGTTGCGTCCGTTGTAAACTTTGGGGATCAGGACGGGCCCGCCGAGTGCGAACCCGAATTGATTTTGATGAAACGCCGCGCGCGGCTGGCTGGCCGCGTTTGACAAGTAGTTATTCGCGTCCAGCGCGTTATTGCGCAGAAACTCGAACAGGACCCCGTGGAACTCATTCGTCCCGTTTTTTATGGTGGCGTTGACGATCGCGCCCGCCGCGTGGCCGAACTCCGCCGAAAACGTGCTGGTCTTCACCTTGAATTCCTGCACTGCGTCAACCGATGGGACAAAGGCGATGCCGTTCCTGCCGATCGCCCCCGCGTTTGAGACGGTGTTGTCGTCAACGCCGTCCAGCGTGATTTCATTCGCCGAAAACCGCCCGCCGCCGGCGATGAACGGCAGATTCGATCCCATGCCGAACATGGGCGTGGTATTGCCGGAAAGCAGCCCTAGCGCGAAGGGGTTCCGTCCGTTGAGGGGCATATCGAGGATCTGTTTATTCTCGATCACCTGCCCTAGTGAAGAGGTCGCCGAATCGACTAGCGGCGCGCCTCCGGTCACTTCCACGGTCTCCGTGGAGGCGCCGATATCCAGCCTGATCCGCAGATTCGCGGTCTGATCCACCCGCAACGTAATGCCGCTCAACGTCTGGGTCTTGAAGCCGCGCACGGCCGCGGTTACCGCGTAATTTCCCGGCTGCAGAAACGGCACGTTGAATTCGCCGCTTCCGTTGGTGCGGGCGGCGCGTATTTCACTCGTGTCCGTCTGCTTCACGGAGATTTCCGCGTTTTGGATCACCGCGCCGCTCGAGTCCTCCACGGCGCCGGTGATCGTACCCGTCGAAACTTGCCCCCAGGCGGCGGACATCGCCACGGTAAACAATATCGCGAATCGAAAACGTGCGAACATAACCTCTCCTCTAACTCGGACATCCCACAGTATACCCGCCTTCCATTCCGAGCCGCGCTTCCATTCCGAGCCGTGACCGTGAGGGAGCGGTTGCCCCGCATAACGCGAATCCCGCACCCGAACGATAGCGCGCTCCGGCGTTCCGTCTCAATCACGCCTCCAAAATTCTTTGCAAGTTTCTTCCATCTCACTTTTAATCAACAATTTGTCTGCATTTCCGAAAATCGGGAGAGTTCGAAATCCGCCTCCCCCATGCTATGAATTGAAGCGTAAGGAGCCACGATGCCAGCGCATGAGTCGCAAAATCCTCCCCCGCCCGGCAAACCGCCAGCCGCCCGCGCAGCCATCAAACGCGCG
>JBDTAT010000751.1:0-2623 GCA_039924505.1 Bryobacteraceae bacterium | reverse complement strand
GAGACGAGCACGCCGGTATCGCCGATTTGACCGCCGGTCTCGGCGTAGAAGGGCGTCCGGTCAAGCACGATTTCGGTGTCGCCGTTCCGCGAGACGACGCCGGCCACGGTGGCATGCGATTCGGAGCCTTCGCGCACGAATTCCGTTTTCGGGAGCGACTTGTAGATGGGATCTACCTGTTCTTTGGCGGCGCCTTTCCAACTTGCGCGTGCGCGTGTGCGCTGACGCTCCATTTCGGCGTTGAAGCCGTCTTTGTCGATCGTAAGGCTGTAGTCGCGGGCCATCTCCTCCTGCTCGTCGAGAGCGAGTCCGTAGGTGTCGTACAACTTGAAGGCGGCGGGGCCGGGCAGAACACCGCCGACGGCCGAGGCGGCTTCATCGTGAAAGAACTTTTCGGCGATTTGGAAGGTGGTGGCGTAGCGATGCTCTTCGTCCTTGACGATGCGGGCGACGCGATCGGCCGATTCCAACAATTCCGGATAGGCGCCGCGCATCAGTCCGGCAACAAAGCTGGTGAGGTGATAGAGATACGGCTCGGTGACGCCGATCATGCGGGCGTTGCGAAGGGCGCGGCGGAGAATTTTCCGGAGCACGTAGCCGCGGCCGTCGTTGGCGGGCAGCACACCGTCGGAGATGAGAAAGGCCGTGGCGCGGCTGTGGTCGGCGTTGATGCGAAGAACGGTGTCGGTGCGCGCGTCCTGGCCGTAGGAAACCTTGAACAGCTCGGCGGCTTTGCCGATGATGGGCAGAATCAGGTCGGTATCATAGTTCGACAGTTTGCCTTGCATGACGGCGGCTACCCGCTCCAGACCCAGGCCGGTGTCGATAGAGGGGCGAGGGAGCGGAGTCATCGCGCCATCGAGGGCGCGGTCGAACTGCATGAAGACGAGATTCCAGATTTCGACGAAACGGCCGCCGCCGTCGAGGGGAAACCGCTCGTTTTCACGGCCGGGAACGGCCGCTTCCGGGCCGAGGTCGTAGTGAATTTCCGAGCAGGGACCACAGGGGCCGGTTTCGCCCATCTGCCAGAAGTTATCTTTTTCGTCGAGCCGGAAAATACGCTCCTTGGGAACGCCGGCGACTTTCTGCCATAGAGTTTCGGCGTCGTCGTCTTCGCGAAAAACAGTGATATAGAGCTTGTCCTTGGGCAGCCCGTAGTCCTTGGTAATGAGATCCCAGGCGAACGCGATGGCGTCGGCCTTGAAATAATCGCCGAAGGAGAAATTACCGAGCATTTCAAAAAATGTATGATGGCGCCGCGTGTAGCCGACGTTTTCCAGATCGTTATGCTTGCCGCCGGCGCGAACGCACTTTTGCGACGAGGTGGCGCGGGCGTAATCGCGCTTTTCCATGCCGGTGAAGACATCCTTGAACTGGTTCATGCCGGCGTTGGCGAATAACAGCGTGGGATCGTTGGCCGGAACCAGCGAGGAACTGCGCACGATACGATGGCCGCGAGCGGCGAAAAAGTCCAAAAACCTCTGGCGGATTTCATTCCCTGTCATGTGTATCTTTTATTGTTGCAGAAGGGGAGCGGCCGGTGGCTGGCGGAGGGGCGCCGGCGGAAGCCTGCTCCGGCGCCGGCGCGGGCACGATGGGATCGGGCGCCTGATGGCGGGGGCCGCGAGGGAGGGTAACGACGTTGGAGTGGACGGAGGAGGAGGATGCGGCGGCGGGCTGTTCGGTTTTTTCAACGGCCGATGGTTGATTTTTCGGGAACTCGCGAACAACCGACTCGGCGGCCGCGGCGAAGCCGGTGGAGCTTACTTTTCGTTCGGCGCCGGCGGTAGCGGCTGGTACGCTGAGCGCTTTGCAGCGGCGGTCCTGTTCGGCGTGGAGGGCTTTGAGACAGCGGAGGAACGAGCGCTCGGCCGCCTCCTGCATGCGGGCGATGGTTTCCTGGGCGCGGCGGCGCTGGTCGCAATCCTCGTGGAAGGCGGCGCCCATGAGGATGCTGTTGTCGAGATGAATTTCGGAATCGGTGCGGGTGGGGTCCTTCTGCAGCTCGCATTGACTGCGATGGGCGGCGAGAGCCATCTGAAAACCGATAACGCTATGCTCGATGCGGCCGAGGCGGCGGGTGCGCCAGGCGGCGCGGGCGAGCTGCTCGACCAGAAATTCTTCAGTGGGGCCGGCCGGGGAGTGCTCGGCGTGGAAATCGGCGGCGACGCGGGCGATTTCGTCCGGATCTTCGCACAATAAAGCGGCATCATGCGGCGCAAGGGCCGCGTTCAGTTTCTGGTTCATGGAGAACCTCCTCACGAACACAGGGTACAGCGTGGCGGAAGGCTGTTTGGACGGGAGGGCGTGTAAATGATTGGGATTATTGACAAAATAAATTTATTTTAGTTGTGACTGGGGTGCGGCGGCCGTGCGGACCGGTATCGCGAGGGATGAAAATGGGCCCGGGAAAGCGTGTTATTCTAGCGGCAGCCGTAGACACGCGCCGCCGGTTACGAATTTGGCGCGGATAGGCGAGGACGATATGGCGCTGGATGCTTTGGTAAATAGAATTGGCGCAGATCACGACCTCACGTTCAACCTCGAGTTCCAGCGGGACGAGGATAGCGGGTGGATGGTAGTGCGCGTGGCCGAGCTACCCGGCTGCGTTTCGCAAGGGGCA
>JBDTAT010000750.1:0-3975 GCA_039924505.1 Bryobacteraceae bacterium | reverse complement strand
AGAAAACCGGCCTGCGCGTGAATCTTCCCTTGCCCGATTGCTCTGCGCAGCCAAGCACCTGCACGGAGCTTACTTTGCTGAACCAGCTCGACGGCTTCAGTCCCAATCCGCGCGTGAGCGTTCGCTTCAGCGGGCCCATTAACGCCGATACTCTGCGCGCCGGAATGTTTCTGGTTGCGCTCGACAATCTCACCAACGAGGAATATGGATTGCAAGCCTATGGCGGCGTCGTGCTGATCAATCAAGTGGTCTACGATCCGGCAACCAACACCGCTTACGCCAAAACCGACACGCTGATCGATCAACACCGCCGCTATGTGCTGGTCGTCACCGACGCCGTTGAAGACGCCTCCGGCGCACCGGTCGCCGCCGACCCCGTGTTCACAGCGTGCGGAATGCCAAACGAACCCAATTCGTATTTCCAAGCGCTGGCCAACGCCATTTCCATCGCCGCGCCCATCGCCCGGCCGCATCACATTATCGACGCCTCCGTTTTCACGACGATGAGCGCCACCGCCTGGCTCGAAAAAGCGCGCGCCGCCATCCAGAATTCCGACCCGGCCGTTCTCCGCCCATCGCCCGTCGCCGTCTTCCGTGCGTCCGACATCGCGAGTGTTAACTGGCATCAGCAGGTCGGCGCGAGCCCCGCAACTTTCAACGACGTGTCGCTGCCGTACAACTTTCTTCCGGGCGTCGGCGCGATCGCATTCGGCTCGTTCCAATCGCCTGATTTCCTCAACGACCAACAATATATTCCGGCTGCTCCCACCGCCGCCGATGTCGCGCTGCCGCCGGTGTCCGCGCGAATCTATTTCCACGTTTTCCTTCCGTCCACACCCAAACCATCCGGCGGATTTCCCGTCGTCATCGCCGGCCATGGTCTAGGCGACGACCGTTTCATCGGCCCCACGGCGCTGGCTTCCACCTTTACAACCGCCGGCTTCGCCGTCATCGCCATCGACGCCGCCGGCGCCGGCTACGGCCCGCAAAGCAGCGTAACCATCCAACTGAACGACGGCAGCGTGGCGCAAATTCCCGCCAACGGCCGCGGCGTGGATCTGAATGGCGACGGAGTCATCGACGAAGGCGAGGGTTGCATTCTCGTTAACCCCACTCCCGTTGGCGCGCGCGATTGCCAGCGCCAGACGGCGCTCGATCTTTCACAATTGACCCGCGCCATTGAAGCTGGCATCGATCTCGATGGAGACGGCGCCATCGATCTCTCGCAGACCCAAATCGACTATCTCGGCCAATCGTTCGGAGCCATCTACGGTACGGTCTACGAGGCCATCGAGCCGACGGTTCTCCTGGCCGCGTTAAATTCCGGCGGCGGCTCCATCGTCGACATCGCCCGCTGGAGCGTCGGCTTTCATTCCACCGCGCTCCAGTTCCTAACATCGCGCACGCCGCCGCTTGCCAACACGCAACTCCGTGGCCAGCCCGATTTCAACGAAGACTTCGTCCTCCGCTACCAGCCGGCCGACGTTGTCACCGTCCCCGGCGCCATCGAAATCCAGAATCTGTTCGCGCGCCTCGACTGGATCGAGGCGTCCGGCGACGCGCTCTATTACGCGCCGCATCTGCTGCAATCGACGCTTCCCGGCGTGCCCATCAAGAACGTGCTGTGGTCCTTCGGCAAGGGTGATGAAACCGTTCCCAATCCCGCCGAAACCGCGCTGGTCCGCGCGGCCGGCATGGAGAGCACGACTTGGTTTTACCGGCACGATCTAGCCCGTGCGGCAGATCCACTGCTTCCGGAGAATCCGCACGCGTACTTGCTGAATCTTTTTTCTCCGCCAGCCGCCGCGATTGCGAACGCAATGCAAAATCAAATCGCCCAATTTTTTGCGTCTGGCGGAACCGTCATTCTCGATCCCAATGCCGCGGTCGCCGGCTTATTCGGTGTTAACCTTTTCGAGATTCCAACATTCCTTCCGGAGACCCTCAGCTACGCCTCCGGCGCCTCGAAGTGAATCTCCCTGCGGAACCCGTTCGTGGTCCACGCTCCATAGGCGATTCCAAGAAGAAGCCAGCAGCCGCCCGCAATCAGAGCCGGCCATCGCAAGCTCAACCAGATGCCCAGGCAAGTCGCGAAGCCCAACGCAGGCGGCACAAGATAAGTCCATTTCTTCTCCGGCGACCGCACCCAGTAGTGCAGAATCGCCGCGATGTTCACTCCCATGAATCCGATGAAGGCGCCGAAATTCAGCAGCTCCGCGCCAAGCTGGTAGCTCAGCAGAAATGCGCCGCCCACGCACAGCGCGCCAATCAGAATTACGTTGTTGCGCGGCACGTGGGTCTTCGGATCCAGCGCGCCGAAGAATCGATTCGGCAGCGCATTGTCCCTGCCCATGCCGTAGAGCAGCCGCGCGCCCGCAAGCTGGCTGCCGCCACCCGAACCGATCGTCGCCACCAGCAGCGTAAGATTCACGACTTGAAACAAAATCCGGCCGCCGATTCTCCCCGCCACATAGACGTAAGCCGTGTCCACGTCCGGGAAAATCTGTCCAAAGGGCCACACAAGCTGCGCCGCGTAGACTTCAATCGCCGACAGGACACCGGTTACCAGGCACACCAGCACCGTCGCCAGCAGGATGTTGCGGCGCGGGTTGCGCACCTCCTCCGACAGCGTGGACACCGCATCGAATCCGATATACGTCAACACGGCGACGGAGGTTCCCGTTGCCACGGAGGGAAACGAAAATGTCTTGGGATCGTAAAACGGCCGCGTGAAAAATGCCGCGTCCAGATGCGGCAATGCCAGCACGTAGCGCGCCGCTTCCACCAAAACCGCCACGATCACGACGCCCATCGCCGCGGCCAGCATCGTATTCATGCGCGCCGTCGTTCGCACTTGCCGCAGGTTCATCACCGTGAACAACCCGGCGAAAAACACGACCCACGCGGCGTAAGGAACCTCCGGAAGAATGTTGCCCGCCGCCTTGCCGCACCAGATGGTGCAGATGACCGGGTTCAGCACGTAGTCCATCGTCATGCTCCATCCCGTCGTGAAGCCGAGGATTGGATGAATTTCTCGGCCGACGTAGGTGTAGGCGGAACCGGCGCTCGGATACGCGCGCGCCATTCTGCCATAGCTGATAGCGGTGAACAGCATCGCCACCATCGCGATCAGAATCGTGGTGACTACGTGGCCGCGCGCTTCCTGCTGCACCACCCCGAACAACGGCATGGGAGCGGTCGGCTGCACCAGAATGATGCCGATGAAAACCAGATCCCGTAATCCGAGCGAGCGCGTGAGGTGGCGTTCCGGCAAGTCAACTATTCTACCTGAGCGTTGAACCACGCGGTTTCGACCTTGCCGCCATGTTTCACCTGCACGAAGATGCGATAGTCTCCGGCTTGCGGCAACCCGAACGGAAAGCCGACCGTGGCGGGCAGCTTCATGTTCGTATCGGCGCCCATGCCACTCATGTCGTGGTTTGCGCCACCGGCGAGTTCCGATTGGGCCAGCATTAGCGCCGGCATAGCTACCGAGCCGGATGGGTGTACGTGCGCGAACACCGTCCCATCGGTCTTCACGAACGCCGCGTGTCCTGGCATGCCCATGTACAGCTCCATATCGTTGGCGGCGTTGCCGCCTTTATCTTCCAGACGGAATTGGAACAACGTCGCGCGCTTCGCCCGTAGCGGCGCGGCATCGCGCAACCACACCATGCGGCCCCCCTCGGGAAGTTGCGCCACCGCGGTGTTCTTCGGCGTCTGCGAAAGCGGCGGCACGACAGCGCCGGCGTCGTCTCCCGCAAGCGGCGCGCCCGGAAGATCGGCCGGCAAGTGAAGGTCCGCGGCCAGCGTCTCGGGAAACCCGTTCGTATGTACAACGTCGGCGTACAACTTATAGTCGCCGGCAGGCAGCTTCGGCAGCTTATGCGTGAATTCTCCCGTGCCCGCCAGTTCCGGATGCAGATGCCAGACCTCATCCATCTCCGGCCAGCGAATCAGATAGAGATGCATCAA
>JBDTAT010000749.1:0-6611 GCA_039924505.1 Bryobacteraceae bacterium | reverse complement strand
TTGGCGGCCGTTGCGCCGGGCGCGTAAAGGCCCGGGTTGTCGTTCCAGCCGATGGGAAGTTTGTGGCCCAGTTTGCCGACGTAGGCCGCTTCAAGCGACAGGTCCCGGACGATTTGATGCTGCACGTTGAAGTTGAACTCTTCGACGTAAGGCGAGCGCGTGCCGGGGTCGGGGTAGTCGATCTGCTGAATCCCGGTGAATAGCGGATTCGTCAGATTGACGCTGGTGGGCAGATGGACGCCGCGCAACGGATCGGTGAAGCTGTAGGGCGCGGGAATGGTGAAGGCGTAGCGGAAGGGCTGGTCGGCGTTCTGAATGATGTTGGCGTTGATGGCGTCGTAGAAAACGCCGAAGGCGCCGCGCACGGAGGTGCGACCCGAGCCGAACGGGTCCCAGGCGAAACCGATGCGTGGCGCGAGATTGTTCAAGTCCGTGGGGATCATGCCGCGCGGAACGCCTTTATCGCCGTAATAGACCAAGCCGGTGGGCGCGCCAGGAAAGACCGTGGATTGTTGACCTGGATGCAGCGTGGCCCAATAGTTTTGCGGGCTGACCCAGGGCAGCGGAACCTCGTAGCGCAGTCCGAGGTTGAGGGTGAGGCGGCGGTTTACGCGCCAGTCGTCCTGAAGGAAATAGTAGGTGTTGAGTTGCAGCCCGTCCTGTTCGAGCGTGGGGCTGGCGACCTGCGCGCTGACCGGTTTGCCGAGCAGAAAATCGGCCGCGGCGTTGCCGGTGAACGATCCATCGAAGGAAAATGCGCCGTACTCAAGAAACGAGGAACGGTTGACGTAGCGCAGGTGCAGCAATTCGAAGCCGCCCTTGATAATGTGATTGCCTTTCGTCCAGGTGAGGCTTTCGTCCACTTGGAAGTTGGCGTTGACGTTGAATTCGTCGTAATCGGAACTGGTGCCCATGGCGACGCGTCCGCTGACGCTGATGCCGGCCGGCGCGGGCGGCCCGAGCACCGGGAAATTCGAGCCGAGCGAGTTGAGGCTGGTATGATTCACATTCGCCACGGTGGTGGCGAAGCGGTTAACGCTGAAACGGAATTCACTGAGCAGGGTGGGACGCAACACCCACGTGTCGCCCACGGTGACGCTCTGGGTAAGCGCGTTGTCGTTTTGGGGCGCGTATTGCGGAATGCTTCCGGGCGAACCCGTTTGGGTAGCGTGATTGTAATTGTAACGGCCGCTGATGGTGTGTGCGCCCCAGTTATAGTCCATGCGGCTGACCACCTGATCGTTATTTTGCGGCTTCGGGTAGTTGGAAACGTACAGGCCGGAGGGCGTGTTGGGAAGCGGCATGATACCGCGCGTGAGAATGTTGTTGGCGGTGGGATCGAACCGGCCAGGGGGAATCATGTTGCCGGGAAAGGCCACGCCGGTGAGCGGATCTTTGATGATTCTTCCACCGGCGAAATCACCGGCCCGTTCGGCCGCGGTGAGCGGCGTCTGGCTGGACGTAAGTGACGACTCCCGCAGCCGCAAGCCCTCGTAGGAGCCGAAGACAAACAATTTGTCCTTCTTGATAGGACCGCCGGCAGCGGCGCCGAACTGGTTCTGGATGAGAGTGGGTTTGGTCGTGGAGAAATAGCTCTGCGCGTTGAGGGCGGAGTTGCGCAGAAATTCCCAGAGCGCGCCGTGGACGAGGTTGCTGCCGGACTTCGTGACGACGCTGAAGACGGCGCCGGAATTGCGGCCATACTCGGCGCTAAAGCTGTTGGTGAGCACCTTCACTTCCTGGACGGCATCGGGCGGCGGATAGTTAAATCCGGTATTGCGAAACTCGCCGTTGAAGGCCTGGCCGTCGAACAAAAACAAGTTCTGCGTGGTGCGTGAGCCGGAGACCGACAGCGTATCGCCGCTGCGATCGCCGGTAAAGGTCTGCGGGGCGCTGACGCTGGCAGTGCCGGGGACGAGCGCGGCCAGACTGATAACGTTGCGGCCGTTCTCCGGCAGCTCCAGCACGCGGCGGTTGTCGATCAGGGTGCCGATTTGCGAGGAGCGCGTGTCCACCATTCCGGCGTCGGCGGTGACGACGATGGACTGCGTCAGCTCGCCGACTTCCAGGTTGATGTCGACGCGGAGCGCGTCTTCGGTGGCGAGTTCGATGCCGGAACGCCGGAACGGCTTGAATGCCTTGGCATCGACGCTAACCGACCAGCTTCCGACAGGTAGTAGCGGGAGCACGTAGGCGCCCTGTGCGTTCGTTTGCGCGGTGCGCACGGCGCCACGCTCTTGCTGCGTTGCGGTGACAATGACCAACGGTACCGGTGCGCCGCTCGGATCGAAAACCGTTCCCGCAATACTGCCGGTGCCCTGCGCCGATGCGATGGATGTTGCGAGGACGAGGAGAAAAATGTTGCGGGAAAACGGCGTCAGACCCATATATCCGGAGTCTATCCTTCCGGCCGCACACCGGCGCCCGCGGCGATCAGTCGCTCAACGGCAGACGAACCGCGCGTCCGGTTTGCGCCGACTGCCTCGCGGCGTCCAGAATCTCGCTCACGATCACGTTCGTTTCGAGCGATGATAGGCTGCCGTCCTCCTGGATCTCGCCATGGATCACGGCAGCGAGGTAGTGCAGAGGATCGTCATACGGAGCAAGCACGGGAGCGGCTTCGGTGACGCGCGCCTCTGGTTCGCGTTCGCGCCGCACCTCGATCCGGTCGCGCTTAACCGTCTTCACGTACCCGGTTCGACCGTAGACATCCATGTTCTTAATGTCGAAAGGCCAGTTCCAGGATCCCTGGATAATGGCAATGGCGCTCTTGTAAGTGAGCAGGATGTCGGCTTCGTCGTCCACCTTCGGATAGACATCGGGCTGCAATCGATCGGTGACCGCGGTGACCGATTGCGGCGTTTCGCCGTGCATCAGCCAAGTCATCAGGTCCGCGCCGTAGCAGCCAAAATCGTAAAGCGCTCCGGCGCCGTTTAATTTGGGATCGGTGAGCCAGGAAAAGAACTCCGGCTGCACATGGATCAGTTTAGGACCGCGGTGTCCGTCGCGCACGACGACCTTGCGCACATCGCCAATTTCCTTGTTCGCAAGCAAATCGTGCGCCGCTTTGTTGCTCGCATACCAACTGGTTTCGTAATCGACCAGAACATGAACGCGATTAGCCTTCGCTGCGCGCGCGATGGCTAGCGCGTCCCGATAGCTGACGGCCATTGGTTTTTCCATCATCACGTGGATCCCGTGCCGGGCGCACTCTTCGACGGCAGCGGTATGGCCGAAGGTGGACGTAAACACCAGCGCGGCGTCGGGGTGTACCTTGGCCGCCATGCCGCCGATATCGGCGAAGTACAGATTGGATGGCAGGTGCAGGCGCCGGGCGACAGTGTCGAAGAGCGCACGATCCGGTTCGACGATGCCTACTACCTGAATGTCCGGGCGATGCAGCGCTCCGCCGGCGGGAACCAGCGCGCTGCCGCCGTTGAGGAAGCCGCTTACATGGCCATGCTCAAGACCGACGATTGCGACGCGCAAGGGCGCGGCGAGCAGGGCGCAAGCCGGCAGTATCGCCAGACCAGCAAGTTTTATGATCCGCATCAGGCTCAAGTAGCCCGAGGCTAGCAAATGCGGATCAGTGACGTCAAGCTGAACAAAAGCCCGAAAGTTTTCCCGCAGCGCCGTATAATAATGGCATGACGAGACGCGATTTGTTCGCCCCATTTCTTGCCGGCGCGCTAGGGACCGCGGCGATGGCGGGTTCGCGCATACCACGGCAGGATGCGCGTTTGAAGCACGCTTTTCGGCGGCCGCAGCAGAACGGCTGGATTTTTGTTCACCTGGAAGGCGCGCCGGCGGAGATCGGCTATCAGCACGGAGCGTTGCTGGCGCCGGAAATTCTCGACACGCAGCAGGCGATCGCGCTGGAGATCACGCACGATTCGAAGAACTGGGCCTTTTTCCGGGACGCGGCGAAAAATGTGTTGTGGCCGCGCGTGGAAGACGAGTACCGCGAGGAGCTGCAGGGCATCGTGGAGGGCTTGCACACGCGTGGAGTGAAGCTGGACCTATGGGATGTGGTAGCGACGAACGCATGGCTTGAGTTCTCGCCGTATTACACGAATTGGTACGACAAGGAACATAAGAGCTCGATGATGCGGCGTCCGGCGGCGGACCATTGCAGCGCGTTTGCGGCCACCGGCAGCTACACGAAAGACGGAAAGATTGTCATCGGGCATAATAGCTGGACCGATTACGTTACGGGATCGCGCTGGAACATGATTTTCGATATCACGCCCGCCAACGGCCATCGCATTCTGATGGACGGTATGGCTGGCTTGATCCACAGCGGCGACGATTTTGGCGTGAATGCGGCGGGCATTGTAATTACCGAGACCACCATCAGCCAGTTCAACGGTTTCGATCCGAACGGCATTCCGGAATTCGTGCGGGCGCGGAAGGCGATGCAGTACGCGTCGTCGATTGACGATTTCGCGCGCATCATGAAGGACGGCAATAATGGCGGCTATGCCAACGACTGGCTGGTCGCCGACAGGAATACGAACGAGATTGCCAGTCTGGAGCTGGGGCTGAAAAACGTGAATTTGCGGCGCAGCAAGGACGGGTATTTCGTGGGGTCCAATTACCCGATTGATCCGAAGCTGGCCAAGGAAGAGACCGAGTTCAACGTGAACGATTTGAGCAATAGCGCGAATGCGCGGCACATCCGGTGGGATCAATTGATGGAGGAGCACAAGGGGCGCATCGACGTGGCGGCCGGCGAAAAATTTCTTGCCGACCACTACGACACCTTCGACAAAAAGATCGAGCCGGATGAGCGGACGCTGTGCGGGCATATCGAACTATCGGCGCGCGGGTCGAAGCCGTGGCAATCCGCGTACGGGACGGCGGGCGCGGTGCAGAACAAAGTGACCGATGCGGCGCTGGCGGGCGAGATGTCGTTCTTTGCCGCCATGGGCCACGCGTGCGGTTTGAACTTCAAAGCGGCGGAACACTTGCGGAAGCATCCGGAGTTCGCTTGGGAAAAGGCGGAGCTGCGGGACCTGAATTCGCGGCCGTGGACGAACTTCCGGATTGCCAGCCTGGCGCGGTGATGTCGCGCGGTGAGCAGCCAGGCAGTGGGCGGCTGATAGAATGGAGTTACCGTGCTGGTTACCCTTGAGCCGAAGCTGCCGCGTCCCGCATGGCTGCGCGCGCCGGCCCCTGCCGGGGAAAATTACCGCGAGCTGAAAGAGTTGGTGGCGCGTCTCGAACTCCACACTGTATGTGAGAGCGCGGCGTGCCCGAATATCGGCGATTGCTGGAACCGGCGCACGGCCACGTTCATGATTTTAGGGAACGTATGTACGCGGCGGTGCGGCTTCTGCGCGGTGCAAAAAGGCGCTCCGCTAGCGGTCGATTATGACGAGCCGCGGCGGGTGGCGGAGGCTTGCGCGGCGTTGGGGCTGCGCTTCGCGGTGATCACCAGCGTTAATCGCGACGACCGCAAGGATGGCGGCGCGGAACTGTTCGCATTGACGATCCAGGCCATCCGCGCGCGTGTGGCGGGGTGCGGCGTGGAAGTGCTGGTGCCGGATTTTCAAGGATCGCACGCAGCCATGGATATGGTCATGGACGCGGCGCCCGACGTTCTGAATCACAATACGGAGACCGTGCCGCGGCTCTATCGCCAGGTGCGGCTGGGCGCGCGCTACGAACGATCACTCAACATGCTGGCGTATGCCAAACGAACGCGCCCGGAGATTCCGGTGAAATCCGGGTTGATGCTGGGATTGGGAGAGACGAACGAAGAGGTGCGGCAGGTGATGCGCGATCTGCGGGCGCACAACGTCGATATTCTCACGTTGGGCCAGTATCTGCGGCCGTCGGCGAAACATCTACCGATTGTGCGCTATGTGCCGCATGAGGAGTTCGCTGAATTGAAGCAGCTAGGTTACGAGATGGGCTTCACGCACGTTGAATCCGGACCGCTGGTGCGCAGTTCCTTCCACGCAGCCGACGCAGTGGCGTGCTGAGGGAACTTTTTCCGGCGCGGTTTGCGTACTATAAGAAGCGCAAAGGGTGCGGCGCGCACCGCTGCAGTTGAAAGGAACTGCTCCGCGCCGCACGCCGTTTTGCGCGAGTCCCGGAGAAGCCGCGGAGGACGTTGCTGCTATGTTTACCTTTCTGTTGTGGTGCCTGCTGTTCATAATGTGCTGGCCGGTGGCGCTGTTCGCGCTGGTCGTTTATCCGTTCGTGTGGCTGCTGCTGCTGCCATTCCGGCTGCTGGGACTGGCGGTTGGCGCCGCGCTGCATGTCGTTTGGGTAATCGTTACGTTGCCGCTGCGCGTGCTGGCGCACATTTAGCCGCTCTCGAAGCATAATGTAGGTTGCATTTACCATCGACCTCCTGGCTGCGGTGGCCGCTATTCGCTGCGCTGGTGCTGAGCGGAGCCGCGCTCGCCACCCGGGCGGCCATCGGGCCATTCCATTTTGTGTTGTTCGTGAACCGGCCGCTGGTGGCTGAGGGCGCGTTCGCGCTGGCGGCAACGCTCCTGTTGTTGAGCCGGCACAATGCGGCAGCGCCGAGCTCCAACGCGCCGCCGGCATCGCTGGCCGCGGCTCTGCTGCTGACCGCGGCATTTCTGTTCCCCTCCCTT
>JBDTAT010000748.1:0-10048 GCA_039924505.1 Bryobacteraceae bacterium | reverse complement strand
AAAGAATAGGCGGCAGTCCTATGCGGCTGGAATCGCGCTTTGTGTGGCTTCCGGGTTGCTGTCTTCCGGCGGTAATCTGGGGTTTGTCTTCGGTTCGGATGTGGCCACGCGCGCGCAGACCCTCGGGACCCCGTCGTATCTGGCCGGGAATGCGGTATGGACCCTGCTGGCCGTTCCGCTGTTTTTGTGCAACGCCGGCTATTCGGTCATCCTCCTTTTCCGGAACCGCACGGCCGCCTTCTATTCGGCGCCCGGCTCGGGCCGCAGGGGCTTCCTGGCATTCTTGATGGGCGCCAGGTGGATGATCGGCATAAGCTTGTACGGCATCGGCGCGCGCCGCATGGGAACTATGGGTGCGTCGGTCGGTTGGGCTGCGCTGATGTCGAGCATGGTGCTGGTGGCAAACATTCTGGGGCTGGCATCCGGTGAATGGACCGGGGCCCCTGGGCGATCCCGCCGCCATCTGATAGCCGGGCTGGCGCTGCTGCTCGTCGCCATTGCGGCGCTTGGCTACACAAACCAGATGACCGCGGAGCAATAGCGGAAGTGTGATGAAATGACCGGTGTGAAGCCTCCTTCGAAAACCAAGGTCCGAAAAGAAGGTGAGGTCGATCGGGTTTACCGTCTCCTGAAATCGTGGCTGATGGAATGTGAATTCAGCCCCGGCCAACTACTTGCCGAAGTGGATCTCGCACGCCGTTGCGATACCAGCCGCACCCCGGTCAGAGAGGCTTGTAACCGCCTGGTGCAGGACGGCTGGATACTCTCGTTGCGTAACCGCGGCTATCAGGTAACCCCGGTCTCCATCCAAGAGCTGCTTGCACTTTACGAATACCGCAAGCTGCTCGAGTGCTTCTGCGCGGAGAAGACCGCACAAGTCGTTACCAGCGAAAAGCTCGCACAGCTTCGCGACCTTATCGCTCTGGAGAACGACAGGACGGCGGAGGTGGGCATGGTCATCGAAGCCAGCGACGCGTTCCATCTGGCGATCGCGGAGATTGCCGGCAACCGCCGGGTGATCGCGCAACTAAAACTGGCGCTCGAATACGTGCATCGTTTGGACCGTCTCTCCGCGCAGAAAGAACGGTCCTGGATCCCGCACGGGGAAATCCTCGCGGCGCTTGAAGCCCGGCGTCCGGGTGAGGCTCGCCAAGTGATGGCCACGCACATCGACTATGCTCGCGACCGCATGTTACGCCTGTTTGCTCCGTAGGATAGTTCGCATCATCGCGGTGGAGGCGGGCAGTTCGGTCTGAAGGTGACTATCCGATGAAATGTGTGCTGCTTGTTTTGACCGCCGCCTCAATGCTTTCGGCGGCCGACCCGCACGAGATGCTCCGCTCCTATTTGGAGGGGATCGCCACCCAGCAGATCTCCGCTCATCGCGCGGAGACTGCAGCTCTGAAAACGCCGCGGCAGATAATGGCTGCCAAAATCCGCGCGCGAACTTTACTGTTGGAGATGATCGGCGGCCTGCCGGCCGAGAGAACTCCGTTGAATCTGCGGCGGACGGGCACTATCGAACACAGCGATTACCGGATCGAGAAAATCATTTTCGAAAGCTCCCCTCGTTTCTTTGTAACGGCCGATCTGTACATACCGAAGCGAGGGAAGAAGCCGTTTCCAGCCGTGCTCCAGCCTACCGGTCACAGCACCGCCGCGAAAGCGCGGGCATTCTATCAGACGCTCGCGCTGGGCCTCGTCAAATCCGGTTTCGTGGTGCTTACCTACGATCCGCTGGGCCAGGGCGAGCGCCGGATTTATTACGATCCTGCACTGGAGGATTCCAAGGTGGGTAGCGGAGTTGAAGAGCACGAGATGGTGGGCATTCAAAGTCTTTTGGCCGGCGAAAGTATCGCCCGGTACATGGTATGGGACGGCATTCGCGCCATCGATCTGCTGACGTCCTTGCCGGAGGTGGATGCCAAGCGCATCGGCGTGGCAGGATGCTCCGGCGGCGGTACCCTCACGGCTTATCTCGGCGCCATCGATAGCCGACTTCAGGTGGCCGCGCCTGCCTGCTACATCACAGACTGGGAAGACCAGCTCAAGGGCACCGGTCCGCAGGACGCCGAGCAGCAGTTCCCGGACCAACTCAAACTGGGTTTCAACCACATAGATTTGGTGCTCGCCTTCGCGCCCAAGCCGTACCTGATCTGCTCCACCGAAGAGGATTTCTTTCCGCTATCCGGCGCCCGGAAGACGGTGGACGAGGCCAGGCGCATCTACGGCATTCTTGGCGCCGGGGGCCGAATCTCATGGGCGGTCGGTCCCGGAGGCCACGGGACGCCCCTCATCGTGCGCGAATCCATTTACGGATGGATGAACCAGTGGCTCCGTGACGGCCCTCCCGGCCGGTCGGGGGAGCCGCAATTCCAGACCGAATATGAACAGGATCTGTACGCAACCCGTACCGGCCAGGTGTCCACGTCGCTCGGCGGCGAAACCGCCAGCACCCGGAACATTCGCCGCTTCAGCGGCATCGCCCCGCGCCGGGATTCGCTAAAAAGCGTAGCGGACGTGGAGGCGCTGCGAACACGCGTGGCGGCCGGCGTATTGCAGCTAACTCGCTTCGAGCGCACGCATGGAACCATCTTGTCCCGTAAGGAGAGCCCGCAGCAGCGGGATGGCTACAGTTCCACCGCCATGTGGCTCGACTTGTCGAATGGCCGCCAGCTATTCGCCGTGCTCCTCCAACCCGATGCCCTCCGTTCACGAAAGAAAACGGTGTTGTATCTCGACGAGCGCGACGCAAGCCAGGCAGTACTTCCAGGCGGCGACGCAGAAGCGTTCGCCAAAAACGGATATACCGTGCTGGCGCTCGACCTGTCCGGCACGGGCGCGACCACGCCGCGCTGGACGAGTTACTCCGAGCGTTGGTTCGGTTCGGAGAAGACCACCTGGCTCGCGCTGATGGTGGGCAGACCCATGGTGGGAATCCGCATGGACGATATTGCTAGCGGGCTCGACCTGCTGCAACAGGACGATCTTCTCTTTGACGGCCGCGCGATCGGGTATGCGGCCGGGGGTGCGGTCACACCGCTGCTACATGCAGCCGTACTGGACTCCCGCATCGGCGAACTCCTCTTGGACGGCGGCTTGATCTCCTACCACGCGGTGGCTCGTACTCCCATTCAGCGGGTCGTGTTTGAGTCGGTGCTGCCGGGAGTGTTGGGGAAGTATGATTTTCCCGATCTTGTCGCGGCGCTGGCGCCACGCCAAGTCGCGCTTGTCGATGTGCGCACGCCGATGGGTCACACGGCGGAGCTCAAGGACGTGCAGGATACTTATGCGTATGCGCGTCAGGCCTACAACGCACTCGGCTCGGGCTCTCATCTCCGCATATTACTTCGCCGCGAAGACGAGCCTCTCGCAGCAGTGTACCCGGAACTGCGGGATTCTAAGCCGTAAAAAACACGGCGGCGGCGGTTTCCGCCAACAGCCACGCTCGATCTTCGTCCGAGAGAAACGGCAGTCCTTCCCGGATCAAGGCGATGGAATCGGCGTAAGTGTGCCCATCCTCCACCTGGAACGGGCAGTCGCTCCCCCACATCAGCCGCTGCGGGCCGTACGCCTCGAAGACGCGCCGAATCATCGGGGCCAGGTCGGTATAGGGCGCTTGCTTGCGCCCGAGCGCGTAGAAAGCCGACACCTTGATATATATATTTTTGTGTTTGGCGAGGCTGCACAGTAGACGCGTATCGAAATCGCCGAGTTCCCCGTCCGCTCCGATACGAGCCAGGTGATCGATCACGACAGGTGTCTCGGGAAAGCGGTCGCACATACTACCGACGGCCGGCAACGCTTCCGGGTTGATCAGTGGGCACATCGCCAGCCGGCGCTCGCCGCCGCAGCGCCACATGGCCGCCATGCCGGCAGTGTCAAGCCATCCTTGCGGAGAATTTCCGGGAGTAATTCGAAAACCACGGACACCGCTTCCGGCGAGCGTCTGCATAACGGAATCCGGCTGGGGCGCGGCGGAGTCCACTACCGCGATGCCGGAGAATACGCCCGGATGTGCATGCAGGCTGTCCACGAGGTAAGAATTATCGAAGCCGTAAAAGCTCATCTGGACAAGCGCGGCGCGCGTGACGCCGTTTGGCCGGGCATGGGCCAGGAAATCCCGCGGAGTGAATCGCTCCGGCCGGTACTCCTGCGCTCCCGGGACCTGTGGATACGCCCCGCGCTCGTTCGTCCATACATGCACGTGCGAGTCGATCGCGCCGGTCATTTCTTGTACGGACCATTGAAGGAAATGAGGTCGGTTAGACTCTGCTCCGTCGAGCTGACGCGGGAAAGCGCGTACACCGTTCCGTCCTTGCCAACGGCGATGCTGTTGACATACGTCGGCCGGTCGCCATTGGCGAAAAATACCGCCCCGTTGTCCCGGTACGCCGAGTTGGCGATATCGTAAGTGACCAGGTGCAGATCTTCGATTCCCTTGGCTTCACCTTTCGCAGTCGTTCGTTTCCCCGCAACCCTGGTTCCGTTCCGGTAGACCGGTGCGCCCGTCAGATAATACAACGTATGCCCATCCGGGCCAAGTATGAAACCGAGATAGCCGTAGCTGAACTGGTCGAACGCGCCGCTACGCCGCGACGGTTCCGACGTGATGCGGTCCAGCACCTCCAGGCGTTCATCAGGCGGATCGAAGCGGAACAGATAGCCGGAATTGCCGTGTACGCCATACACTGCATGATCCTGCGGATCCCAGACCGTTTGCCGCCAGTTGTAACCCATGGTTCCCGGAGATGACGGATCGTACTGGCCGAAGTAATCTTTCACCATGTCGCCGCCCTCTACTGCGTGAACGGAGTCGTCGCCCGGCCGGTAGCGGAAAATGACGCCGCGCGCGTTTGTGAAGTAGGCCGATCCGTCGTCTGGATCGACGGCGATAGACCGGCAGATGGTCTGGTAGTGCGGCCCTTTCCCCCGCTCTCCCCCATCCGATTGAGAACCGAAATCCTTCATCTCTTTCGTTCGCAAATCGTAGCGTACGAAGCGGCCGCTCGGCCACGTAATGAAATACAGGCGCTGGCGCGCCGCGTCCATGCTCAGCACCAGAATTCCTTCGTGGTCCGGCGCCGTCGCCAGATTCTCAATCCGCCTGGCCGCCATATCGTAGGCCAGAAGATGCCCACCCGGATAGGCTCTGTAGCCCGGGGGCGGCACGCCCATGGTTTCCATCCCGTCGCGAATCGTGTAGTAACCGACGTGCGTGGCAAAGTACAACTTCCCATTCGACTCCAAAAACCGCACGTGGCTCTTTCCCTGCGGGATCGCCTTCAGGCCCTTTTCGCCGCACGCTTCCGTGAGGTCCGCGAGGTGTTCGATTTTCCGCGTGGCAGGGTCGAACGAGTACATCTGGCCACCGGTGTCGAGTGACTCCGAACTCAGCACGTAGTAGATCCTGCCGTCGCTCCCGGCCGAGATTGCGTTGTAGCTGTCATGGGATTCCGCGAAACCGGAGTTGTACACGCTGGCAATCAAACGCTCCGGCTGCGCCTTGTGCGCGCCCACGGCGGCGCAACCTGCCAGGATTGCAAACGATGCAAGCAGCGGGAATATCTTTTTCACGGCTGCGCTCCGCGAGCTACGTCGACGGTTGTGGTGGTGATGTAATACTTCGCCATCATATTGGCTTTCTCCCACGGCGGTAGTGTCTTCGGATTATGCACGTACCCCAGAAACCGGTCGACCAGCAACGCAAAATAATTCGCATCCGGCGTACGGTCCGCGGTTGGAATTACAATGCGAATCGTGGTCCCCGTTTCCTGCAGCGAGAGGCCTGGGTATCGCGGGTTCAAAGCCTGAAACCGGTTACGCAGCGCGGTCAGCACCCCCGCGCGCTCGCCGGCTGAATTCGGAATCACGTCCACTTCCGGAATGAAATTCTCGGCTTTACCCTCCCGCAACCGGACAGTTGCCCGTGTGCCCCGAAAGGAGGCCAGGTAGGAATCCTTCACCCCGCTTGGCGCCTCATACTGCCACTGAACGCGTAAAAATACGTGGACGCCTCGAACGGTGAAGAGCGCCGTGTTGTTGGTGTAATACTCCAGTTGATCGTCCTTGACTGCATTCCGGACAAAGTCCGGCCATGCCTTCTCGCCAGTGACGCGCTCAAACTGCTCCCGAGTCAGCACCAGCGGTGTGCGCGTAGCTTTCAGCACCTGGAGATCCCGCCGGTAGTCGATGGCTTGATCCGCAAACAATGTCCAGAACACCAGGTCGACGAGGTGAGTTCCAACATCGGCCATCCCTTCGCCCTGCTGCCGTATATCGAAATACCAGGCGGGGCGATGGCTCGGCACGGCCCCGTTGAATTTCAGCAGCGCATGCAGATTCTCCAGGCGCACGGCCGGGTCCGCTGCCGTGCCTGGCGCCGCATCCCCGAAAACTTCGCGGTCATTCACCAGTGCGCGCTGGATCTGGTACGCAACGTCAAACCGCTGCGTCATGCAATCGTACGCCGCCAAGCCCTTGCTGTCCGCCAGATTTAACGCCGTCTCGAGCTTTGGCAGGTCGCGCGAATCGATGATCCACGGCTTGTCGGCCAACACGTTTTGCCCCGCCCGGATACACGCCAGAATGTCGTCGATCTTCCTTTGGTTCCGCCCCGACATCACTACGACGTTTCCCGGCGGCTCCCTGAGCATGCGCTTCAAGTAATCCGCGCCGGCATACACGTCGAATGACCACTCGGTGGGGTTTGTTTTCCGTTCGTTAAAGCGCGCCACGCTATTCAGATACGAAGTCAAACCCGGCCCCAGCGGCGCGTAGACGTGAACTTCGGGTGAGAATCCGGGCAGCATCGTGACGAAAACCTGCGCCGCGTGGGAGTGCGCTGGGTCGAGCGCGATAAGGCGCAATTCGGATGCTTTTGAGCCGAACGGCAAAACGAGCGCCAGGGATGCAGCCAGGATAACGGATTTCATACGCGCGAACGGAGCTTATGCCTTCTCTGGAATCTCGCGCACAACGGAGCGCGGCGGCAGCGTCTTTCCGGTTCCGCCCGAGGACGCCGCCGCGCCCTGTGCGCTCTGCAACTCCCCGGCGTGGCGTTGGATCTTCCGCATGGCCTCGGCAATCTGCTCCATATCGCTGCGCGGCCCCAGCAGCATGGTCTGCTCGAACCACACCGCCTCCCCGCAGAGGCGGTCGTTAGCCGGACACTGGTTCTTCTCCGTCCACTCCGCCAATCGTTTCGGCCCATAAATCGCCTGGAACCCGCGCGTCTGGAACGTCCTTTTGAGGAAGTCCTGTTGGTTCAGCGGGGTGTAGCCCGGCGCGGCCGGAATGCCTTCGGCGTGCATCGCCTTCAGGAACGTCCGGCGCGGAAGCCCGCCAAACTCCGCGGAGTTAAAGCGCAGCATGTAAAGATGGTAGGCATTTCGTGTGCAGCCCTCATACATCTTCGCCGGCGCGATGCCTGGAATCTCCCGCAGCATGCTGGTGAGATACGCCGCGTTCGCTCCCCGTTTTTTCGACTGTTCCTCCAGGCGCGTCATCTGCGTGGCCAACAGGGCAGCCTGAAACTCGGTCATCCGCAGATTCAATCCCCGATGCGAATAGGTGAAGTCTTCTCCCGGCTGCTTGAACGGCCGCCCGTTATTGTGAAACGTGAAGCAACGGTCGCGGAAGTCCTCGTTGGCGGTGAGTATCGCGCCGCCTTCGCCCGAATTGAGGTTTTTACTCGCCTGAAAACTGAAACAGCCGGCCGCGCCGAACGATCCGGTGCGGTGTCCGCGCCATTCCGCCAGATGCGATTGGCAACTGTCTTCGAGTATCGGGACCTTGTGCTTGCGCGCCACCGCCTGCACCGCGTCCACGTCGAACGTCGATCCTCCCAGGTGTACGGCCAGGATCGCCCGGGTGCGGCCGGTTATCGCGGCGTCGATCTTGCGCGCGTCAATCTGGGACGTCTCCGGATCGGTGTCCACAAAAACCGGCAGCGCGTGGTTCATCAGGATCACGTTCACGCAAGCGACAAAGGTGTAGGGCGGCACGATAACTTCATCGCCCGGTTCCACACCCAGGGCGTTCAGCGAGGTCAGCAGCGCCGCGGTTCCGCTCGACGTCGCCAGACAATTCCTGGCTTCCATCAACTCGGCAAACAGTTGCTCGAACTTCAACACTCGGGCACCGCTGCCGCGTCCCCATTTGCCGCTGCGCACGACCGCCGCCACGGCGTTCTCGTCGGTGGCGTCCTCGACCGGCCAGCCGGGAAACTTATCGGACTTCACCGGCTTTCCGCCCAGCAACGCCGGTTTCTCCGCGCCACCGCGAGCCGCTGGAGCGGTCAGCGCCAACCCGGCGCTGGAACCCAGAGCTAATGATCCCGCCCCGAGAAACCGCCGTCGGCTGACGGGCGGAATCTGTCTATCCTTTATGACGTTCATGCCTTCAACCATCCTTCCTTAGTTGGGACAGCCCTTTTTTTAAGATCACGCGCAAAACGGAGTGCGGCGCACGCCGCACCCTTTGCGCTTATTAGAACGCCAATTGCCCTTCCGGACAAGGGCCTTCTCGTCGCTGTTCTAAAATTTTGCCCTGTGAAATGTCCGCCTCTGTGAATCTCGCTATACAAACTGGCGTTGTTATATCATCATTTCACATAATGAAAAAAGTGGCCGAGCCCTACTTGGTGGAAGCGGTCGCTCGAGCCTGCGACCTGTTGATCGCCTTCGAGCACGAAGACGAGGTGTTGCGCCTGAAGGACTTGGTTGCCCGTACCGGCTTGAACCCGGCGACGGCTTTGCGGCTGATCGCGACCCTGGAGCAACGCGGCTTCATTCAGCGCATTCGTAAGAACTCCTATCGCTCCAACGTAAAGCCGATCTCCCGTAAGAGCTACCGCTTTGGCTACGGCTCGCAGGGCGAGGATGCCGCATTCAGCCAGGAATGGAGCGACAGCATCGTGCGCTTCGCCGCCTCGCAGCGCATCGACCTGATTGTCCTCAACAACGGCTTCGACAGCGAAACCGCGTTGCGGAACGCCGACGCCTTCATCGAGGAGAAGGTTGACCTCGTGATCGAGCATCAATTTAACGAGCGCCTCGCGCCCATCATCTCCGCTAAGTTGCTCGACGCCGGAATCCCGCTGATCGCCATGGGAACCGCCCACCCTGGCGCTACCTACTATGGCGGCAATAATTATGGCGCGGGACTGATTGGCGGGCGCTACCTGGGCCGCTGGGCCAAGAAACACTGGCACGAGGTGGACGAACTGCTTCTGCTGGAGCTCTCCATGGCCGGCCCGCTGCTGCAATCGCGCCTCACCGGCGTCGAAGTCGGAGTGAAGGAAGTGTTCCCGAAAGTGCCGGTCATCGACCTCCAGGGCACCGCCCACTTCGGCGACACGCTGGAGCTGGTGCGCAAACACGTGCGCCACAGCAAATCCCGCCGGATTCTTGTCGGCGCCGTCAACGATCCGTGCGCGCTAGGCGCCCTGCGCGCCTTCGAAGAGTCCGGCCTGGTCGAGAATTGCGCCGTCATGGGACAAGGCGGTTCCGCCGAGGGGCGGGCCGAACTGCGCCGCCCCGGCACCCACCTGGTAGGGACCGTCGCATTCTTCCCGGAAAAATATGGACAACACATCATCTCTCTGGCGCTCGACATCCTCAGCAAAAAGCCGGTTCCGCCCGCCGTTTTCGTCGATCATCAACTGCTCACGCCGGCGAACGTCGATCATTACTATCCGAACGATCTCCTGAACAGCCCCGCGAACCGGAACGTGGCGGCGCTCCCGTGACGCCGCTCGCGGCCCGTTCGGACTATCGCGCAAATGAAAAACACTGAACCAATTAACCCATGAAACCTCTCCTGTTTCTCTTCGTGCTGGGCGCGGCATCGGCGGCCGAGTTCCGCGCCGGCGTGGCGCGCGTGGATATCACACCCGCCACGCCGGTCTGGCTCTCCGGATTCGCCGCCCGAACGCAACCGGCCACTCGTGTTCTGCAACCCCTTTCCGCGAAAGCCCTCGCCTTGGAAGACCGCGATGGCGGCCGGTTCGTCATCGTCACGGCCGACCTCATCGGTTTCACGCGGG